>CBFIAW010000001.1:0-50434 GCA_965660655.1 Candidatus Thalassarchaeaceae archaeon
AATTGGGATTACGGCTGCAGTCAATAACCATACAACGCTCAAAATTTCATTCAGAAACGTAATGTTGTCGCTCTCGATTATTTGCGGATGAAATATTGCTGAGATTTGGAATAAGATTTTGAATGCGCTTACTGCAATATGGATGCCGGTAATAATTTTTGATTGAAGCTGTTCTTTTTTTGTTAATTCAGTTACAAATTGGTAATAAATGTAATTTTTAGCGCTCAGAATTGATAATCCAAGAATTAAGAATGTGAAAGGGAGTGTGTGGATTGCTACGTTTTCTTCGGGCGTTATTGCAAATATTGTACTAAATACAGTAAATGAAAATATTTCCATTACAGTACATATTGTATAAAATGCGTATCGGTTCTTTTCAATGTCATTAAGGGCCTTTTCATGATAGACACGTAACCAACAAGAAATGGAATAAGATGTCAATAAAAGATAATTTATGGCCCACAAAGAAGGCAATAGATAGTTGCCAGGTGGATGATCAAAAAAGATGCAGATACTATTAGACCCAAATGTGTCAATCAATATATTATCATGAAAATCAACATCAGAATGATGTTTTGTAAAATACCAACCAAAACCTACAATTAACCAAAAAAAGAGATAGGAATAGATTCTTAACAACTCTGGATTTATTGACCAAGTAACTTTTCCGTTTTCTAAATCAATGGTCTTACTAATTGCAAATTTCATGTTAAGACTCCAAAGGTTGTTGTATTTTCCTCCGACTAACGCTCAGACCACATCTGAAGCCATGCGCCAATGTTCCTGTCGACGTCATCGTTCGAGATTCCTCTATCTGCCACCTCTAGACCGTCGATTGGCTTTATCCGACACCCGCAAGCATTTGCATGCCCCCCTCCGTCCGGATCGAAACGGGTTGCTAACGCGGTCAAGTCGTATATCCCACCACCTCGATGAAGGAATGAATTGGTGTAGAATGATGCCGAGACGGGGTAATTGTCACCTTCGCCAAACGTTGCACCCAAATCACCATGAATCACCATGCAAGCATCACACTTGTCACCAGCCATGGCAGTAACTTGGTAGCCGTTCGACCGGATCCCCGTTCCATCCAACCTAACGATTGCCATCCGGTCCTCGACTAGCATGCTATCCCGAATTGCATCAATGAGAACCCCCATATCTCTCCTTTTCTCAGAAACAATCCCCGAAATTTCTGGATTGGATAATATGCTATCTACAGCGACACCTCCTTGCAAATCCTCGAGGATTCTCATTGCCGTCCCATCTCCCGAATCGATAACTCTGCTAAGCCACAAAACAGGAATATCCGATAGATACTCCTCTTGGGAAATCATCCCACTATCGAGTTTGTCTACCCATTCTAGAAGACCTTCAAGATCCGACAGATCGACCCGCTCTGAGAAAATCTCGTACGCAATCCGCGCTGCCGAGGGGCTATCTCTCCAAATTATCACCGCGCCCTCGTCCTCTCCGTGTGGTTTGTTGGATTGGTGATGGTCAATACTCAGCCCACAACTAGGGTGCATTGGTAGATCACAAACAGCAGTCCAACGGTCGATTATTCCATCGAACACACCCGCTCTCAACTCTCCTGGATGCCCGAATATGACTTCTGCATCAGTCCACCAGCGTCGAAGTATAGCCCCGGTTACAACCCCATCAAGATCACCATCTGTGACAATCCGCCTAATTTCCAAATCGAACGGGGACACTGCCATATCTACGGGCAAGCAATCACGCCAATGGTGGTTTCGGATTTCAGGAACACGTTCACGGAAGGTTTTCATCCCTAACCGAAGCATGCTGTCGCAATGCAGAGCAAACCCGGGCCCCTAGAGACCTCATGCGGTTTCATCTTGCTAAACTTCGACAGCATATTGCTGCTCCAGTATCCTCAGGGGCACTGGAGTTTCCCGAAGGGGCACGTAGAGAAGGCGGACTCCGACCATCATTCAACTGCCCTTCGCGAACTCACCGAGGAGACTGGAATCTCAGAAGTCAGTATCGATAAATCGTGGTGCGAAAAGACCGAGTACACATTTGTCAAGAGAGGCAGGCAAACCCCGAAGCAGGTCTACTGGTACCTAGCCGAGACGGATGAAATTGACGTGAAACTCTCTCATGAGCATTCTAACTACCTCTGGCTGCAGTTGGACGATGCCGAGGAACAAATTACATTCGAACAGGAGAAGGACCTTCTCCGTTCTGCCCGCAAACATCTCCGTTCAAGCGGGAGAAACCTATGACGGGTCCTCTCTTTTCCCAAGCGGGGTCCACAGAGACTCCTCTTCCCCGGTATTCTTCGTTATCCACCTTGCAAGAACAAAAAGCCAGTCTGAGATTCTATTTAGGTAACAAATCACCTCATCTCTGACAGATCCATCGCCTTCGATGTCTCTTAGGTGACAAGCCTCTCTTTCTGCCCTCCTAGCTACTGTTCTTGCTACATGTAGAAACGATACCGGGGCCGACCCCATTGGCAAGATGAATGACTCTAGTGGCGTCAGTTCTTCGATCCATTGATCCATCTCGTGGATTAATCGATCACATTGTTCCATTCCCAATAGGGACATTTGTTCGGGAATCTTCCCCGGGGTACACGCGCATTCGCCACCCAGATCAAATAGATCCTGTTGTACTCTCGTCAACGACTCATCGGCCTCATCGGGCCGATGGAATCTTGTTACGCCCGGCATTCTTTCGAATTCCATCCTAACCACTCCCACGTAGGAGTTCAATTCGTCAATTGTCCCGAATAGACCCACCCTGGCGCTTTCCTTTCCAACCTTCGATCCGTCTAGAAGGAAGGTCTCGCCCCCGTCACCGGTTCCGGTGTGAACCCTGTTAATCCGGACCATGGATGCCCGAGGGGTTCCATGCTTTCAATCGTACTCAGATTGGCACTGAATCCAAAAGCCCCTCTTTGACCGCCTGAGCCCACGAAGAATCAACAGACTCCCAACCCCCCAAACTCTCCAACTCCAATAGGTTCCTTTCCTCATCATCCGAGTTCCCCAGATGCCTATGAATCAGAATCAGAGCTGCATGGCTCATTGAATTAATCCACTTATCTTCCACGTCCCATGATCTCTCAAAGTGGGCAATTGCCCCATTGGGGCCGAGAATAAGCCCCCTGTGAATCTGCCTCAGACCCGACTTCGACCATGCAATGCCCGGCACCCCTATCACAAGACCCCTGAAGGCAATGTACAACTCTATTGTCACCATGGTGCTAGCTAGAACGAATGAACCGATTTGCTCCGTCTGATCGGCCACCCCCCACCTCGAGGAGAGCAGGCTTATCCCCCCAACGCAGAACAGTATGCCAGCCAGAGGCGCAACAATGACATCTGTCTTCATTATGCTCATATCCCTAATTCCTGAAATAACGAAGAAAGCCCCCAGAAAAACTGAAACCGCTGCTGGTAGGTCCTCACCAGTTCCATCCGGGCTCGTGCTCGAGATCCAAAGAATCAGAGCACCAATAAAGAGAACAATAGCAAAGCGATTGCCCTTTTCTGGGAATGGTTGGAGCCTGCTTAGATAGTAGCAATATGCTCCCAGACCAGATAGCAGAACAATCCACAGTAGCATTTATTCTTCCACCTTGCTACCCCATCCAGCTTTCCAAAAATCCTCATTATCCAGTATCAGGGTCCATTCTGAATTCCCTGCATCGATTAGCAACAATGATCTCCTTTCCAGGCCGCTAAGCAAAGAGTCGTCAATCTCTCCATCAGAGTGAGCCTTTCGCCATTTTGCTCTGATTTCCTCGACTTCTAATTGCCCCTCAACTCTTTGATCGAAATTCCTCTCGCAAACCTCTCTGAGATCCTGAATCCACATTTTCGAACCCCTGATATGCGGTTCGCTATGGAAACTCTTCTTCTTCCGGAAAGGCGACCATCCCATGCTACGGGTGGACGCCTATGCTCAATGTCTTGATGCTTTGTGAAGTCCTAAGTGCCGATGACCATACGAGCCCCCATGGGCCGAGTGATCGTACATTTGGACAGCAATCCCAAAGATGGGTCAATTGCCTCTATTATCAGGGAGTATGAGGAAAGAGTAAGATCCAGGGGGATCTCAGTTCAATTTTCCGAAAAAAGAGGGAGCGACAACTACGAATCAGAACTGTCCGACCTACCCGGGCATCTAGTTCTACTAGACGAGAGGGGGATTTCGATGACCAGTGAGGAAATGGCTAATTGGCTTCATTCAGCACAACTCGATAGTAAAAAAACAAACATAGCAGTAGGTCCCCCTGATGGATTCAGCAAGGAAATTAGGGGCTCAGCCGATCAAATCATGTCTCTATCTTCTCTCACGCTAACCCACGAAATGGCCGGCGCCTTACTCATGGAGCAACTCTACAGGGCCTCGGAAATCAACAGAGGAACGGCATATCACAGGAAGTGACCGTATCGAGATGATACATCGGCGTCACTGTGATACTGAACCCTCTGTAGCACACCACCTATTCATAAGCATGTAGAATCGGGCCATTACTCTACCCGAGGGTAAGCAGTGATTTGCATGAATAGCAAGGAAGAGAGAAACACAAAGAAGAGAATACTACCAGCGATTTCGATAATCGCACTAATGCTCCTGAGCACTCAGCTTTCCCTACTATCGGAGTCAGGCGATGCAGCAGAAAAAACGGGAACTGACGACATACCCAAGAGAACGGCCTATCAGCAGCTTGAGCAGTTCGGCGGGCCCGTCCAGGGCGAGAACCAAAACCAGCCAGCGTCCACCAACCCATTCCAAGAGGCTGCCTTCCAGGATCCATTCTACAACGATCCAGCCGCCATTTACGGGAAGGTTTCGGATACCTCGGCCCTTGCCCTTGATCCAAGTTACGGCTTCTTCCTCGAGGAGACCAACACCGAGGACCACGACAACGACGGAATCGACGATCTGAACGATTTGGATGACGACAACGACGGAATCAACGATCTCATCGAGAGGTTCGATGGATGTTACGGGACAGGCCCGTTGGACCACGACAACGACGGAATCCAAGACGAGTTTGACTGGGACGATGACAACGACGGCATTCTCGAGGGGCCTGTGGACTACTCCCAGGGCATCGATCCGTGGAACGTCTCATCGGACCGCCACGTCGATCCCAGTACCGTTCACCCGTGGACAGGACAGGCTGTCGGATTCAACTACCTAGTAGACCAGAACCCAATGGATCACGACAACGATGGAATTCCCGACGAAGACATCGATGGTTCGGGTCGAGGATCCTATGACGAGGACGACGACAACGACGGAAGAATAGACCAGTTCGTCTGGCCATGCGATTTCGACTCTGATGGCATCCAGGACTACTTCGATCTGGACGACGACAACGATGGAGTAGACGACATCTCGGATATCCACCCATGGGACTCAGAGCAGACGGCATCCATATCATCTGCTTCGGGCATACTCTGGGATGACTGGGTGCGATGGGATCCAGAGGATTACTCGGAATACGTGGACGGCCTCGACTACGTCGCTCTCCACGCCCTTGAACACCCGAGGGAGCAGGCATTCTCAGAAATCGTCGATGGGGACCTCGATGGGGACGGTATCCCGAACTTCCTCGATCCAGACAACGACAATGACGGAGCTCCCGACTCATCAGATACGGACGATGACAACGACGGCCTCGCCGACATGTACGATGTCGATGACGACAACGATGGAATACCCGACTCATGCAGGCAACTCGACACCAACGGAGATGGGCAGGGAGACTACCCGACCCAAGCGTTCAACGGTTCGGTGGTCCCTATCCAGACCCCTGGAACCGATTGCGAAATCGACTACGACGGAGACTTGGATGACGACAGATTCAGGTCCATAGATGCGGATTACGACATGGTGTGGGACTGGCTAGACACCGATATGGGCGGGTCCGCAAATCCTGACAATCTGTTCGGTGGGTCCCAGCCATGGGACTCCGACAATGACGGTCTCGAAAATGAATTCGACCCATACCCCCTCAACTCATCGGCGGAGGTAGCTACATGGGACTGCGCTAGCGTTTCCAACCCCAACCCCCAGAATCCCAGTGACAAATGCGTACTCTGGAGGACCTCCTACACCGGATTCAATGACTGGGACGGCGACGGATTGAACAACTGGGTAGACATAGACGACGACGGCGACGGAATCCTCGACTGGCTCGACATAGACCCCGACTGCGACTTGGATAACGATGCGGACCTACATGAGCTCAACGGCTCCATGTACAGGGATGACGGTGCAAACGACATCGATACCGACGTGGATGGGGATGGCTTGGCGAACGACGAGGACTGGGATGACGACAACGACGGAATCAACGACTTCTACGATCCCGATGACGGAAACTGCGGCATTGTTGACACGGACAACACGGACAACTTCTGGGGCAACAGTTGGCCTCAGAACGACGGGGACTCAATAGACGGCTCCGAGGACAGCGACGCATACGTAGCCGTCCCCCACTACTACTGGAACCTCACTTGGGGATTCAACCCATTCAACGAGGATAACAGCTTCATGCTCAACTACAACGGATATGACCCGACCTCTCTCGACTCGGTCAGTGGAATAATCCCAGAGATGTACTGGTTCCTGATGATGAAGTGGAGTCCCTACAACGGTGGCAACTTCTTCGACATAGACGATGATGGTGACTCGTTGGTGAATGGGATCGACGTAGACCAGGATGGTGACGGGATGCCCGACTGGTGGGACCAGGACGAGGGCAATGATGGGATATTGGACGTCAATGACGTGAAGATGGGCGGTTCTCTCGATGGCAACTCCTGTGGAACAGTACTCCTCGACGCCATACAGGAGAGATTCTGTGGGCACATCTACGGATACATGTTCATGGCACCGCTGCTAACCCCGACGCGGTCGGGAGGACAAGAGTTCACAGTGCCTTACAGCACAAGACCGGATGCAGAATGGGATGACTCTAATGGTGATGGGTATGACGGCGGCAACCATCCCACTGGGTTGGGAAGCTGCGACATGAACTGCTTCTACTTCACCTTCGACCCATCCAGCAACCCAACGCCCATGGTGGCCTACACATATGCCGACATGAAGCACAATCGAGACCTCTGGATAGCATATCTGGGCGTCGAATACTTCGGCTTCTTCGAATGGACTTCCGATGTCAACAACAATTTCTTCCCAGATGAGATTGCAGACCATCTGAACGATGACGTCGACCCAGACATAGATTGCGGCCAACCAATGCCCGACGTCTCATGGGTCCCTAACTGCATGTACAACAACACAAATGACCTCGATGATGACTGGGACATTGTCTACGATCACTTCGACGTCGATGATGACAATGACGGAATCTGGGACTACTTCGAAGTCGACAGCAACGACGATTTCGACGATGACGCAACCGTGGAGGAGCCATACTACTTCACAGGGAGCAACTGCGAAGACAACGACGATGACGGCCTTGACACCGACCCGGACGATGACGGGATATACCAAGCGGTCTGGGACAAAGGCGTGCTCGGACAGGCGCTCCTCTTCCCAGAGTACTATGACGTGGACAACGACAACGACGGAGTACCAGACGGTGAAGATCCAGACGACGACAACAACGGGCTGCTAGATGAGATCCAAGAGACCTTCCCCGGTTGTTTCACCGGGGAGGAGCAGAGTACATGGGACCACGACAACGACGGAATCGTGAACTGGGCCGATGACGACTGGGACGGAGACGGAATCCCCAACTCCCTGGAGCTCCAGAATCTCAATGATACGCATGGAACGGCTGATCCATTTGACGATACCTGCTGTCTGAACTTCCCAATTGCCCCTTGGGACCACGACAACGACGGCATCCGGGACGACTTCGACGACGATGACGATTACGATGGGATGAAGGACGAGGACGAAGTGATGCTTTGGCCTTCGAGATTCGGTTCAGAGTCCACCAACCCATGGGATCACGACGACTTCGGAGGAGGGGTCGGGCTGGCCAATCCGGCAAACAACTCGACTGGACCAGACTACTTCGACATGGACGACGACAACGATGGGAGGGAGGATGCGGATTGGAACAACCCGTCTTCTGGCGACTGGGCCACACCGGCAAACAAGATAGAGGAAGCATCCGGATTGAGCTCCGATTGGGACTCCGACAACGACGGCATACTGGATCACGACGACAAGGTCCCCACCAGGATCACCCTGACCGCGCAACCGGTGCTGTGGTTGGATGAGACGACACCAGCGATATTCAACGGCTCAGTATACTGGCTGGATGACACCGGCTTCGTGCCCGCGCCAGACCTCCCGGTCCAAGTCCACATCCGATACACCGCGAATGGGACCTCGGTGATCGAGACAATAGACGTGCTGACCAATGAGAACGGGGAGTACATCGTCGGGCAGTTCCTGTTCCCGGAGGACATCGATGTCGGCCCCAACTCAACCTACGAGGTATACTCAGAGGTAACGGAGATGTTCATCCACGATTACAGCTCCACTCTGACGGATTCCGACGGTGATGGCATCGGGGACTCGGGCTACCCGGTCGAGGTAAGAGCGAACACCACTATTGGATTCGTCTCCGGACAGAGGTTCCGGGCCGATGAGCAGCCCCTGAAGCTCGATTTCAAAGTCCACTACACGGCAGACTACAACCGTGGAATTTTCGACAACAGACTCCAATACGCACCAGTATCCTTCACCATTAGCGACCCTGGGACCCAGTTCGGGAACATCACCGAACCAACGGTATACGATGGTTACGGAAGCGGGTACAGAGCGGACTCCGGCGGTTGGGTTTCATTGGCATACAACCAGTCGCTAGACCTTTGGGAGCAAGTTCAGTGGAACTCCCTCCTGGACAATGGCCCTGGAATACCCACAGGGGGTTACGAGGAGATAGTGTGGAACCCGTGCGCGCCTCTCAATCCAGTAGGTTCCCACTCAGTCCTATCTCCGTATGAATACAAGAACACCACTCTTCCGATCGGAGACTACAACTTCATCGGATACGCCCGACCGGATCTCGGCGTTTGTACCGATGGCTCTTACGAGTGGCCATGGGCACACCTAGAGGGTTCCAAGACTGACACGTTCTTCATTCGCGCTATGCACAGGATGTATATCGAGGCGGAGATGTTCGCATCCTCGTTCAGGCCCGTTTACTTCTGGGACGCGACACAGTTCACAGGCTCCTCCTTCGGAGCCTGGAGAGCCCTGTTCCACGCCCCCTCCCTCGCAAACGCGGGAACCACATTCGAGGAGGCCGGGCTCGGAAAGCCGTACCCAATCCTCTGGGATGGCTCGCCAGCCGAACTGTCAGGAATTGCAGCAGGGGCACTCTCCCCCTTCCTGTCCTCGAACGGGACGCACTGGGCCATCACGTTGCAGAATGGAGCCGATTTCGACTCCCCCCCATGCGGGCCCGTCGATCCCCTGACATCATCCAGCGAAGTCCGATGCGAGATCGTTCCCGAGGTTTTCACTGGCGAGTCGATCAGGGTCAGGGGTCACGTATGGAACAGGACCCTAGACCCCGTGTACGAGATAAACGGCAACCCCATTTCCGTCGCACTTCAGTTCGACTTCGACCAAAACGGGGTGTTCGTTGGGTCGCTTGAGACCCAACACAACAGATGGCCAACCCCCGTCGGCGGCCTGGCAACCTTCGACTACAGCCAAACTTGGGAGAACTGGGTGCAAGCGGGAACATTCGGAGTGAGGGCAGACTTCAGCCAACCTGACTACTTCTTCACAGGAGACCAGGACCAGGTTCTTGCTGCCACCGGTGCCTATGGTAACGTTTCCGTGATAGGTACGACCGAATTCGACAGAACCTCACTGAACTCCCTGCCTCGTCTGTACAGAGGGCAAAACACGTCGGTCCAGGTTCGCCTGGTCGACAATGCCTACCAACCAGTGAGAGAGGTGCCTGTGAACTGGACATGGTCCGAGGACCAATCTAGCGGAATCGCAATCACCGACAACAACGGCCAGTTCATGGTCAACCTGACGAATATCGACAACCTAGGGAACTACACCCTCGGGTTCACGTATCTCGGAGACGAGCGCCGTCAGGGAACCTATTCCGAGGTCGGCCTATGGGTCGTCTCTAGGACATTCATCTTCGTTGATTCCGTGAGCCCGAACATCAGATCAAGTGGCGATGAATGGAGATTCACGGCTGTGGTGACGGATGATAACAGAACCCCATTCTTGAAGGACGGGGGAGCGGAACTGAACACTAGGGGCCAGGATAACGATTGCGAACCAATGCAAGGGAACGGGTACGACTTAGGGGGGAACGTCACCATTATTTTCGAAGGGATAGACTTCGAGGATAGGACCCACAGGCAGATTGTAAACGTGACTTGCCCGTCTTCTGGGAACATTTTCTATGAAACAATCCTCGATCCGCAACTCCTGAAGGACGACCCATTCTCATACCTCCCTGATGGCTTCGGACCGGTGAACGTAATCATAAGGTTCGAGGAGAACCTCCCCCACGAGGGATGCGAGCCCCTTGATGCAGGAATGCTGTCGACGTCCG
Organism: Candidatus Thalassarchaeaceae archaeon; assembly: GCA_965660655.1. GTDB lineage: Archaea > Thermoplasmatota > Poseidoniia > Poseidoniales > Thalassarchaeaceae > UBA36. The sequence continues at coordinate 10,565 of CBFIAW010000001.1, forward strand.
GGGCGTGGGATCCCTGTGTAACCATTCAGAACAGCGACCACTACAGGAAGGTCCTACAGTTCCAAGTTGATGGATTCAGCCTGATTGGAAACACCGCACTCGATGTCGATCAGCAGATAGTCTACACTTCAGAGATAGACCCCGACACGGGACTGATTCTGGAGAAGCCCATGTTGGTTACCGGCCAACTAACCGATGAACTCGGTGGGAACCTATCCAACAGGCAAATCAGAGTCACCTTCGAGATGGGCTCGATGGTTTTCGATCCGATAGAAAACAGAATGAAGTTCCGAGCAGGGGACACGGGAATCGAGGCATGCATTCCCGGAGCGACCGATGAGAACGGTTTCTTCGACATCAACTGCCCCTTGGCCGGAGTCGATGCGGGCATGGCCAAGGTGAAGGTGGAGTACAACTCATGGGACCCATTGAACAACGATCGCTACAGATACAAGAACAAGACACAAACGATGTTCTTCCCGGTGTTCTCGAACTCAACGATAGACGTCTTGGAAGTGGGCCCTTTCAGGTCTGACTACCTGACCTACACGTTCCCAAACGGGTCAACCTTTGACGTCCTCTACCTCAAGGAGGCGTTCCACATCAACGCCAAGCTTTCCCAGTCAAATGGAAAGCCAGTCGGTGGAAAATGCGTCAACATCTACCTAGACCCAGAGGTAAACACCAGACCGGTTGCAATAGCATTCACTACCGATGGTACGGGGGGGTTCGCATGGTACTCCGCCGACCCAGAAGACAACCCGAGTAGACGAGGAGTTGAGCCAAGCGGCAACAACCTCGAAGGGTTCAGGACGGTAAGGGTAGCATACGAACCCGAGAAGTACGTGCCCGGCGGCTGTGACTACGAGGCACTAGAGCCAAACCCAGTGCTAAACAGCTCCATAGTCGACGTCGAGGTCCTAGTCAGGAGCAAGGTGGACATACTGCTGAAGGAACACTGGTCAAGCCCGACCGGATACCAAGAGGGGGACATCATCGCCGGGGAGGTTGCAATCCTCAGGGATCGTCTGGATCTCACCGTAGAGGGGCAGAGGGTGGAGTTCCACAGGCAGTTCTGGAACGGCTCAGGGTGGCAGACGGAGAGAGTCGAGATTTTCATCACAAACGAGAGAGGCTCTGCTAACTTCTCATTCCCATACACCGGGGAGTTGATCCCGGGTCATCCGGAATGGTCGGCAGTAGGGGGCCAATGGAGGGTCCTGGTTCACTTCGAATCGGCAGATGCAAACAAGCCCTACTTCGTCGAGCAATGGCTGAACAGCACTCCTGAGATAAGACTCGGAGAACCACCCTCGGGGAGCAGCGGAGGACTTTGGACGACTCAAGTCCTAGTCCTGGCAGGCATCTCCCTTTCCACAGTCACTCTAGTCGGGGCTATGATGTACAACAACTACAGGGAGCGCCGCAAGATCGAGGTTCTGAGAGGGATCCTTACTGACGCCCTAATGTCACTCAAGGCATCCAACAACTTCATCGAGGCAATTTTCTCATGCTACAAGGACCTGATCAAGTACTTCAGGATGAGAGGCGCGATGAAGAAGGTCTTCGAGACCACGAGGGAGTTCGAGGACGTGCTAAACAACATGCTGGGCGGAATCGTCCCACCCGAGGAGCTAGACACGTTCTTCTCCATCTTCGAGGAGGCCCGTTACTCGGACCACGAGATCGGCTCCCAGGAGAGGGATAGGGCGATCCAGATATTCCAATCTCTGATTGGCAGGATGAACAGCTCCTTGGGAGACAGCATGCTGAACAGAGCATCGGTAGACGAGTCTTCCCTGTACGGCGAATCCGTCAAGGCAGGCCAGTTTGTTGACGCTGAGGGCAATGTCAGGTTCGCTGGTATCGACGACACCGAGGAAGGTGACGGGTTCAAGATTTGATACAGACGCGGCATTGGTGCTGCTTTACCGCCCCTGAGGGGCGCCCGCAGGATTCATAACACCGACTTTGGTGGCCGCGCTACCTAACCATGAGGGGATGCTATGAGTAAGCCAGACAGGAAGACCAATGCTGCGCTAGTTTCCCTCATCGGGGACCTGAAGAACCATGGTCGTTCCACGGGATCCCCAATCTGGAGAGACACCGCATCAAGACTGGAGTCCAGCAAGAAAAACTGGGCCCAACCCAATCTAAGCCACATCTCCCGCCACTCCACAAAGAAGGAGACCGTGCTCGTACCCGGTAAGGTCCTGGGTAGCGGGGAGATTAGCGGTGGCCAGACCGTTGCAGCATTCAGCTTCAGCGACGGTGCCAAGAGCAAGATCGAGGCATCAGGAGGACGGACCCTAAGCATCCGAGAACTCATGGACGAGAACCCAAACGGCAAGGGGGTGCGAATACTTGTCTGAGACAACCATGGTCTTCGATGCCACCGACAAGATCCTCGGCCGTCTGGCCAGTCGGGTCGCCAAGGAGATGATCTCAGCTAGGAAGTCGGGAAGGCAGCAGAGAGTCATCATCATCAATGCCGAGGATGCCATAGTCTCCGGTGCTAGGACTCAGGTCCTAAGCGACTACAGGGCGAAGTACAAACTCAACCATGCAAGGAAGGGGCCATTCTTCCCTAGAATGCCTGACAAGATAATCAAGAGGACAGTCAGGGGCATGCTTCCATACCAGAAGAACAGCAGCGGCAGAGGGGCATTCAGGGACCTTCGAGTCATGATCGGGACCCCTCAGAACCTCTCCAATGACGAGCTGCCAGAGGGGCACGAGTGGGGCTCCACGGAGCACATCACTCGCAACACTCCTAACAAGTACGTGCGACTAGGCGAGATCAGCTCCCACCTGGGAGTCGAAGCATCGAGATGGGGAGGTGAGTGATTTGGCCAAGAAGAAGACACCCAAGATCGTTAACACTAGCGGCAAGCGCAAGACGGCGATCGCTCGAGCAACCGTCAAGGCGGCTTCCAGCGATGGAAGGGTACGAGTAAACGGACAGCCAATTCACATCTTGGAGCCAGCACTCGCACGCAGGAAGGCACTGGAACCCCTGAGGATTGCAGAAGGAATGCCGTCCGGAAACAGACTAGTCAAGGTCGACATCTCCGTCGATGTGAAGGGAGGGGGGCAGATGGGCCAGGTTGACGCAATTAGGACTGCAATTGCCCGGGGCCTCGTGAAGTACAACGGTGGTGCGGAAGGCGATGACGAAGAACTCAGGGACGAGTTCGTTAGATTCGAGAGGAAGATTATGGTCAATGACCCACGTAGAAAGGAGCCCAAGCATCAAATGGGACGCGGTGCTCGAAAGAAGTGGCAGAAGTCGTACAGGTAGGTGAAAGAAGTGTTAATCCCAGTTAGATGTTGGAGTTGTGGAAAGGTGATTGCTCACAAGTACCAGGCTTTCTTGGATGCAGTGGAAGAGGGCAAGGAAGCAGGTCAGGTACTGCACGATCTGGGTTTCGAGAGGTATTGCTGCAGGCGCATGTTCATCGGTCACATCGACCTCATCGACGAGGTCGCGCCATTCAGCATCGAAAGGCAGCAATGAGGTCCGTCAGGGCTTTGACTGATTGCTCACTCGCAGCGAGCCCAATTGGGGCCTGTAGGTTAGTTTGGCCTATACTTCGCGGCTGGGGGTCGCGCGACCCAGGTTCAAATCCTGGCAGGCCCACCACACTGTTTTACCCATGCAAAAGGTCAGTTTGAAGGCCCTCGCCCCCTTTGCACCAACATGAGTGATGGCAATCCAGAGGAGGGCATCCCCGATGCCCGAATCGAGTGGTTGGCCGAGCAGCTGGGAAAGCACTCTGAGCTTTACTACAACAAGGCAGAACCGGAGATCTCCGATGCGGAATTCGATGCACTGAGGGACGAGCTTCAGAGCCTTTTCCCGGGGCACCCGCAATTGAGCAGGGTTGGCTCTGACCCGCCTCCCGGCTCGACAAAGGTCGATCACCTGTTCAGGATGATGAGTCTGGATAAGGCGACCTCAGAGGCAGAGGTGGCTCACTACGTTGCAGAGACAACCGCCAAGGGGAGGAGGTTCGTCTGCCAACCAAAGCTCGACGGCTCCGCCCTTTCCCTGGAGTACCGCAGGGGCCGACTGGTTAGGGCTGCCACACGGGGGAACGGGAGAAGGGGGGAGGACGTTACCGCTAATGCCAGGAGAATGATGAACGTCCCAGAGAACCTTGGCTGGAAGGGGGATTGCCATGTCAGGGGGGAGGTGGTCATGCCCCTGCAGATATTCAGGGAGAAGTACTCCGAAGTCGCACCCAATCCCAGAAACCTCGCAGCAGGAGCACTGCGTCAGAAGTACGTAGATGCAGGCAAGGGAAGCCCCGAGGACTTGCAGTTCCTGGCTTACGGCGTGGAATTCCCCAGCGGACAGGACCGTCACCCCGAGAGCCCAGATCCTCCAGATTTCAAACTTGATTCCGAGGTCATCTCTTGGATTAGTGAGTTGGGGATCGAGGCCGCTGGGAACAAAGTTGCCTCGGGTGAGGACGACTCGGCCACCACCGAAGCCATCCTAGCCGTGACGAGGGAGTGGTCCCAGTCACGAGACTCAGCCGAGTGGGAGATTGACGGCGTGGTGGTCAAGTTGGACCGCCTGGACAAGCGCACTCTGCTGGGGGAGACCGCACACCACCCTAGATGGGCATTGGCATGGAAGTTCCCACCAGAGGAAGCCGTGACGGTGCTGATGGACGTCTTCTGGCAGACCGGCAGAACAGGGAACGTCACTCCCGTCTCCAGAGTAGCTCCGGTAGTCGTCTCTGGAGTCACCGTCGAAAACACCACTCTCCACAACAAGGGCGAGGTCGAGCGTCTCGGCATAATGGTCGGAGATAGGGTCAGGGTGGTAAGGAGGGGGGACGTGATCCCGAAAATCACAGAGGTGATGGGCCCAGCGACCGAGGACGACTTAGCAGGCAGGTCACACTCTGACGGTACCCCCTTCTCAGAACCACTCCCCCCAAGATCGAAGGTCTCAGTACCGCGAAACTGCCCTCGTTGCTCAACCGACCTGATCGTGGACGGGGCTTTCATCAAATGTCTGAACATAGATTGCCCATCCCGTCTCGAGAGAGCAATCCTATACTGGTGTAGAAAGCTGGGGATGGACGGCATCGGCGAGAAGCTAGCCGAACAACTATGCTCTTCGGGGCTGGTGTCCAGTTTGGCCGACCTATACCGCCTGGAGGACCGTGAACGGGAACTCATAGGCCTAGAGAGGATGGCGCAGAAGTCTGCTAGAAATGTCCTGGAGGAGCTCAGCTCGACTAGGTCCATGACCTTCAGCACATTCATCTCAGCTCTCGGACTCCCACGGATAGGCCCCGAAATAGCAACATTGGTTTGCTCCGAGGTAAGGGACCTGGAGGAGCTAATTCAGATGACCGAAGACAGAGAGGAAGCAGTTCGGCGCCTGATCTCAATTGACAGGATCGGTGAGACCGTGGCAACGCTGCTCCTGGATGGGATCTCCGAGAGGAAGGACGCGATCATAGACCTGCATGATCAGGTAGAGATCGTCCAGGGTGGCCAGGAATCCAGCGAGGGAATACTCTCAGGCTCGACCTTCTGCATCACGGGCACCCTCAGCAGACCCAGAAAGGAGATTTCCCTCTCGATAAAGTCACAAGGCGGGAAAGTCGTATCCTCAGTCTCTGGGAACCTGGGCTTCCTAGTCGCCGGGGGGTCCTCAGGTTCGAAGATGGAGAGGGCCAACAAGCTGGGTGTTCGCGTGATCACTGAATCCGAGTTGGACGAAATGCTGGGCGGTTCGATCCTCGAGGACCTACCAGAAGAGAGACAGGCCAGCCTCGGAGAGTTCTGACTAACCGTACATCCCGGTCGACGCACCGCCGGTGTCCTTGGGGGGGTTGAGGTGAAGCGACATCATCTCCCTGATCTGCCCTTCTATCCTCTGTGCCTCTTCCATTAGCGGCTCTGGATCGAGTTGAACAGCTGGAAGGAGCCCGTCGAGGCATCCGATGATCCTGGCTGCTGCGCGTGCATCGGGGATAGTGCCCTGGCCCAACTCACCATCCGATTCGGCGAGGATCGCCAACGCGTCGATCCCCCTCCTTCTGCATTCCCCCATCATCACTCCCGTCATCCCTCCGACAACTCCTTGTTTCAGAAGCGGAACGCCGATCCCCTTCAGCAGTTTGTGAGTGGTGTCGGTTGACCCTATTCCAAGCATCGAATCCATCCCTTCGTCTTCGTCGAAGATGCTGTGGCTACTTTCTATCCCGTGTGCGAAGGAGTCGACCATGATCGTCGAACTAACGCCAGAGTCCACAATCCAATCAATCAGGCTGGAGGAAAGTGGCAGGTTGAGTTCCGGGGGGATCTGGATTTCTGAGGCAATCAGAACCACCTTGTCGCACTGCTCCATATTGCAGATTGGCTCGCCAGTATAGAACCTCAAAGGAGGGAGCGGCTTGCCGTCCTGGACTAGGCATACCGTAGAGAGATTTGGATGTCTGACGCCTCCAACCAATTCCAATTCCAGTTTTTCGACCAAGAAGTGCGCAACAATGCTACTGACATATCCTACCGATGGGAAACAACTTACTAGCAGGGCTCCAGAAGAATTCACCCCCTCATCAACCTCGACAAGAGGTCCCTCCGCCATGAATCCAGAATCCCCTCAATGGTGTTAATCGTTGCCACTCATCCGCCTCAATTCTGCGGGATGGAGATAAGATGGATGCGACCTCCCGGGATTACCAGATTTCACCCTCCTCTTGGAACAGGTTTGAGGAGTGCCCCAGGAAGTACTGGCTTTCCCGTCAAAGGCTCCCCGGAAAGGCAAGTATGCCTGCTTCCATGGGAACTGCGATCCACAACTCCGTCGAGGATTTGTGCAATCTGGAACTTTCAGACAGAGAGGCGGATGAGGTGGGTTGGCTCCAATCTACAGCCAGAGATGTCCTTGAAGGAAACTGGGAGTCCGAGAGGAAGGAGTTCATGGACACCCCGAGGCATCCAAGGTGGAAGTCTGAGATGTTTCCCAAGGCTTTCGAAGGCCTGGTCGGCGCACTGAGCATCATGTTCGAGAAGGCGGCACTGCCCAAATCTGAACTCACAGAAGTAACGATTCAGAGTTGGAGGCAAGTCCAAGCAATAATCCTCGCAACGGAGGCCACCCTGGAATCCGATTGTGGGAGGATGCTGGGCAGACTCGATCTACTGGTCCTTGACAAGGAGAGCGAAGGGAAAGAAGGTTGGATCGTTGCTGATCTCAAGACTGGAAAACCACCAAGGACAGAGCTTAGTGGGAAGGTCGCTAGGCAGTTGCTATTCTACAGGGACCTAATGAAGCAGAGGAATCCGGAACACCCACCGATTATTGCCGAGGGTTGGTACTCCTCCAACAAAACCGTCTACAGCGCAGATGGCCCCTCCATCTTGGAGGAAGCCATAGAGGCTTGGAAATCGATGGAACTGTCTGAAATCCCATTCGACGCGACCCCCAGTCAAGCCGCTTGCTCGTTCTGCGAGTGGAAGGCATGGTGTCCGAAGTGGTGGGTTGCACGGAACGAGGGAAAACTCGGTGGCACGGGGGTCTTCCGAGACGAAGTGGTCCGCCTCGTGAGACTTGACCGAGACTCAGGAGCGGCGCTTTTCGAACGAACCGCCCCCATCGGTGAAGAGGGGGAGCTGAACGGTTCCGACTACCGATTCGGAGCTATAATCAAGGACCAAGCCCTAGAGCAAATCAAGCAGTTGGAGCAAGCCGAACTAGATGGCCATCTCTTTCTGGGGAGCGTCAGAGCCGATGGAAAGATTGTGCATATGGGGGATTGGTCAGAGGTTATCCCATGGTCCCCAATCCTAAGGTCGACTTCCAAGTGAGTCCAAGACCTCTTGCAAGGGCCCCCTGAACCTTTTCGGATACGCCCTCATCAGCTTCCACAGAAGGAGAAGAGTTGCCCCTGCATCTGCATCGGCCCTGTGGGATCTTTCCAGCCTGATCCCGAACCTCTCGCACAGCATCCCGAGCTTGTGTCGTCCAGGCACTCCGAATTTCCTCGCAACAACCAGGGTATCGACAATCGCGAGTGGTTGGGGGACCTCTCTACCAATTCTGATGCATTCCATTTCCATGAACCTCCAGTCGAATGCGACAACATTGTGACCGACAATCACTGCACCATCAATCAATTCTCTCATCGATTCAATGTGCTCCTCGAACCCACCCGCACCCCGGACGTCGTCATCCATGATCCCATGTACTTTGCTCGACACGCTGGGAATCCTGCACCCGGGATCAACTAGTGAATGCAGATTCACATGAGTTCCATCGGAATCACTCCCAACCAGTGCGTATTGCACCACCCTATCCTGTCTAGGATTGAATCCAGTAGTCTCTAAATCGAATCCAAGGACCCTCAAACCATCCAGAATGCCAGAATCCATGATGCCCCCTCCCGCCGCCGTCCATGAACCCTACCAAACAGCACCCATCAACTCTCAAACCCAACACCCATATGAGGGGCCTCATCTTTCTAGTACCATGGAAGAGGGCGGACACAGAGTATCGACCCTTTTGATTCTCCTGCTCCTGACCCAGTCCCTTGCAGGATGCGGTGGAATTGGCCCCGGTAGCCCAAATGCAAGCCTCAGCTCGGATAGAGACACAATAAATTCTGGAGAAACCGTCAACTTCGATGCTCGCTCCTCCACTACACCCGAACCGACAATCATTGACGAATACAGGTGGAACTTCGGGGACGGGGAAACGAAGACAACAAAGCAGGGCGTGATTAGCCATGTTTTCGACAAAGCAGGGGTTTTCGAGATCGAGGTAGATGTATTCAACGACAATGGGGACTCCGACTCGGCAAGCATCAGCATCTTCGTCAACGCGATCCCGGAAATAATCCTCGACCTACCAGATTTTGTCAAGACCGGACAGGAGGCTAGGCTAGACGCCAGCGACTCCTTCGACCCAGAGGGCGCGGGTGTCGAGATAGTCTGGGATTTTGACGCAAACACCGACTCGGACGGAGACAGCGACCCTCTCAACGACGAAGATGGGAGCGGACCCGTGACAAGGCTAACTGTCTCGGCAGCAGGGAATATCACGGGAGCAGTCACAGTTACTGACGATAGCGGAGGGACGAACACCACCCTCTGGACACTCAGGGTAATCACCCGCTCGTTCCGCGTTGTCTGGGAGGAGGTGCACGTCGATTACGAATGGTCTGGATACCTCGAGCAAGGTGACTTTCACGAGATCCAGTTCCAACCAGGCGAAGGGGCCAGGTTGATGGAGGTAACAGCAACCCTCTCGCTTTCTCGTGACATACTGCCAATCACATGGCCGGAGGACAATTTCACCTTGGAGGTCGACAACCCCTCATCAGGGTGGTCATATAGCGTCGCGACCACCCAGGAGAACATCACCCAGAATGCTTCAGCCACAATAGAGAGGGGCGAAATGAACCCTCTCCCGCAGTCCGATTACACAGTATTCGCGGATTCAAAGGAAGGGTTGGAGGAGGCCCTCCTCAGTGACCCCAACGGGCGGTTCGGCCAAGGTGACTGGTTCTGGACGATTACGGCATTGGAATGCGATCCGGATACTCCAGTGGATGGCATAGACCCCGATCAGGGGAACGATTGGACATTGGAAGCCCAATTCGTGGTCCTGGTGCTCAGGATCAGCGAAGTCAGCGTCTGATTCCCCATGAGCGAAGACCTTTCAACCACTAGTCACTGGCCGAGTCATGGCAAAGTCGTTCGAGATTACCAAGGTGTCCGTTCGCGGTCGCTTGGTCGTAGACGCCAAGGTGAGCATGAACGACCCCCAAGACTTCGACTTCTCCCCCAGAGCCAGTTTGTCCGGTTCGATACTAAGCCTGGTCAACGAATCGGGAGAGCCCTCCTCGACATTCGAGCTTGATGCCGAGCAGGTCACGACCGCAGAGAGGGACAGGATGGTCGAGCTTCGAGTCAAGTTCAACGTCCAGGGAATGCACGGGGTGCTCACTCAAAGGACCCCCAACCCGAGAACGGGACCCAAGTCGAAGAAGCTCGCGGAGCCGAGTTGGAAGACCATCCTGCCGCTCTCAATGTGATTTCGAACCGTCGGGATTAAGCCGGACCCTACCGTCCAAAAGTCACTGGACCCATAGTGTAGCCTGGATATCACATGAGCTTGCGGAGCTTGTAACCCGTGTTCGAATCGCGGTGGGTCCGCCAACCAACGGCAGGCGACCGATTCAATTAGTCCCAGTCGTTGGAACCCATGCTGGACCCATAGTGTAGCCTGGATATCACTCTAGCCTCCGGAGCTGGAAACCCGTGTTCGAATCGCGGTGGGTCCGCCAACCGAAATGCATCCCAATACCTCCAATAGCACTCCCGTCCTAGGAGCTCCATGGACAGAACCACAACAATCCTAATCGCGTTAATGATGGCCACCGTTTCCCTAGCAGGATGCTCTGGTGACGACTCTGGATATGAGGAGACAATCAGCTCGTTGGAGCAAGAGGCGGTAGCCGACCAAGCGAGGATGGCCGCCCTCAATGCTACGATATCCACCTTGGCGGGTGATTTGGTAACTCTAAGCACCCAGATCACGGGCCTGGACTCGCAGATCGCCGACCTCCAGGCAGAGGTCGACTCCCTCTCGCTGCAGAACTCAACCAAGGCAAGCCAGATCGAGCTGATGACTCTTAATTTGACCACTCTCGTACATGCGAAGGCGCTGCTGGAGGCTCAGGCCTTAGTACTCGATTCCGAGAAGGCGCTGCTGGAGGCGCAGGTCTCATCCCTCACCACTTCGAACCAGGACGCAGCGGCGGACATCGCAGAGCTCCAGGCCCTTGCCTCGCAACTGAACCAGACGATCCAGCAACTCGAGAGCACCATCTCCGATATGGAGAACTCAGGTAGCTACATCATCAGCACCTTGGACACGATCATTGATCGTGGCACCATGAAGTGCGGAGTGAAGTCGTCCCAATACGGAATGGGGTACACAGATTCGTCCGGCGTACGATCGGGACTGGACATCACGTACTGCCGCGCGGTTGCCGCTGCAATAGGCCTGGACCCAGACACGGACGTCGAGTACATTCTTGCATCCGGATCAAACAGGTTCGAAATGCTAGCCGCCGGCACCATCGACGTCCTGATCAGGACGACGACGTGGACAGCATCCAGAGACGCTGACCTCGAAGCGGACTATGCAGGAATAAACTTCTACGATGGACAGGGCATCATGGTCCGCGAGGACAGGTTCGCTGCAGCTGCTGCAGGAAACTCGGCAACTGGACTGGACTCAGCCAACATCTGCGTTGGAATCGGTACCACTACCGAGGGCAACATGCAGGACTGGTTCTCCTCCAGGGAGATTTCGTTCACGTCCGTGCCAGTATCAGACTCCGCTGAGGCGACTGCCAAGTTCATCGACGGATCATGCGACGCCCTCACAGGAGACATGTCGGCCATGGTTGCCAAGAAGTGGCAACTTGACACCGACGGCTCGATGAACGGCGTGGACATCTGGATCGCCACCGAGCAGATGTCCAAGGAACCGCTCGCGGCCGTCACGAGGGACTACGACACGGAGTGGAACGATATCGTGGAATGGGTCTGGTTCGGGATGATCACAGCGGAGGAGAGCGGAGTGACCTCGAGCAACTACGCCACCCAGGCCAACGATGCCTGTGCCGTCAACGACGCTGGTTCTGCAACCGACCCGGGAATGTGCCGCCTTCTGACGGAAAACTTCGGGTTGGGCACCGCGGACAACCCACAATCCGGCACTTGGATGCAAGACGTACTGGCAGCCTCCGGGAACTACGGAGAGGCATACGACGACGCATTCTGCGACGGTACCTACGACGGCGTCAGCGGTTCGGACGCAATGTCAGGATGCCTGATATCACGTGCTGGAACTCTGAACGCACTCGTCTCGGAGGGGGGCATCCAGTATGCCCCTTCGATGAGGTAGTGAACATGGCATTCGTCTCGGAGAGGAGAGTCGACTTTCCCATGGTGGACCTTGCAAAGATCGTCTACTACCCGAGGTTCTGGGACTTGGCCCACAGGTTCTACGAGGAGTCCTGGGAGTTCTCATGTGGCTTGCACTACAATGAGATTCTGTCATCGCACAACATTGCGTTCCCGTTGGTCCATAGCGAGGCCAAGTTCACACATCCCATTTCCTATGGGGACACAGTGCAGTGCACAATCACCGTCCCGAGAATCGGCCGGACCTCCATACATTGGCACTACGAGTTCCGAAACCAAGAGGGTACGCTTTGCTGGACTGCCGATCAGGTTACCGTTTGCACTGACATGCGTGAGGTCAAGTCAAAGCTGGAGGTCCCAGATTGGATGAGGGAAGGCCTAGCCAAGATGGGTACACAGGGCTAATCCCTCGGCCACTTCTTCGATAGCGCCTTCGTCAGGGACTCATCCATAATCGCATCCCACCAGTTGGCATCCCTCCAAACCGCATACTTCCCACGGATCCCTCGCATGTCCGCACCGTCAAGCCTAGCTCCCTGCATGTTGGATAACCCAAGACGAGCCTTCACCATCCTCGCCCCGCGTAGGTCAGCACCATCCAAAGCCGCCTTCATCAGGTTCGCATCTCGCATGGATGCATTCCGTAGGTCAGCACCGGACAAATCCGCTCCTTCCAAATCAGCCCTGTCCAGAATCGCTCGGCGGAGATTGGCCCCGGACAAATCGACCCCGCGCAGATCCTCCCCAACATGGGATGTGAATGACCAGTCCTTGCCTTCCCCGGTCAATGGCTCACCTCTCCAGTGACAGCTTGTCAAGATGGTCTCTGCCCGCTTCCGTAAGGACGACGTACGAGTTCTTCCGTGGCCTTCTCCGTGGGTACTCCAAGAATGAGCCAACACCACCGGCCCCTCCCTCGAGCATCCTCCCGATATACAAGGACACGTTCCACTCCTTGACCGATCTTTTGGTCCACTTCCCGGTCTCTTCAATCAACCTCTTGAGCTCCCTGGGAGGGGTATTGCCTTCCTTCTCAACCGATCTCATGTATTGGATCGCAGATAGAATCACGTCAGATTTGTTCTCGATGCCACATGAGTTCAGAAGCCTCGCGAATGACGACCCCCTGTCGGGAAACCCACTTGCTCGGACGGCTTCGAGAGTACTCTCCAAAGCCTCTTGCCTCGCTACTCTAACTCTAGAAAGGGTCGATGACCACGTATCCTGGTTGGTCACTTTCAGCCAACGATCGCTCGCCTCCCTTGTGTAGTCTGCCAAATTGATGTCCTGTGAGCCTAGCCTTAGGAAAAGACCACCTAATTCTTCGGACTTCTTTGTTGACATGGCAATCCCTGAGAGGCAGCACTTATCAGGTTATTTTTTTCTTCATTTCCTTTACATCCACCACGAAACCCATCGAGCCGTGAGATTCAAAGAGCGCCCACCCAACGCTGTGCTGTGAGCGACGAACCCGACGGCGGTTATCCACTGGTCTTACACTCAGAGGCAGACCCATCTCGCTTGGGTGGGACGGCGGTTTGTGGATTCTCGACTGTGGGCTCTGTCGGTGTGATAGCCACATCCCACCTGATCAACTCCCTGCAACTAAGTCCAATGGGGACCGTTCTACATCCAAAGTTCCCCGCAGTAGCCCTAATTCACGATTCTGTGCCAAAGCATCCAGTTAGGGTATACCAAGGCGATGGAATCGGAGTCTTCACTTCTGAGATACAATTCACTAGTGAGCATGACATCTACTTCGCGAACACCGTTCTAGAGTGGTTCACCAAAGGCGGATTTGACCGGTTGGTCGTCATCGATGGCGTGGTAAGCAATGATTTGGGGATCAAGGAGGATAGCGAGCTCTGGGGGGTTTCATCCACCCCAAAAGGACGAGACCAACTTGATGGTTCCAGCATCCAGAGGATTCAGCAGGGAGTAGTCACAGGAATTGCAGGATACCTTATCGCAGAGGGGGAGAGAAGGGGGCTAGATGTCACTGCCCTGTTGGCAGAGTGTAATCCGATTTACCCTGACGCAAGGGCCGCTCTGATTGCCGTTGAAGGCCTGAGTGAGTTGGTCGGTGTCGAGGTCCCGGTTGACGGCCTGTTGGAGGATGCTAGGAATATCGAAGAAAAGGTCCGTGAGGCCTTCGAGAGGGCCCAGTCGAATGCTCTCCCAGCACCAGATTCTGGAGATGACGAGGACGACATCCCAATGATTTACTAATTAGTAGAATGGGTTGGTCCCCGCATCGTGATCTGTCATATCGACTACTGCAGTTATCCCAGGGACTCCCTCGGTAATCATCACCTCTATCCCCTCCTTCAGGGTAACGTCGACCATGCCACAGCCTTGGCACCCACCTCCAAATGAGATCATCGCCCTCCCATCATCTACTCCGACCAGATCAACATGCCCGCCATGAGAGGCGACAAGAGGGTTTACCTGGCTCTCGATAACCTCTGCAACGGACTTCGATACGTCATCAATCCAGAGTGGGTTAGGGTTCTCGAAACTAAAGCCCCCACCCATCAGAGTCTCCTTGTAGTCAAGGATCGTTCCTTCTAGGTAGGGAGCACTCCTGGCGCCAACGAAAAGCGTCAGCCCATCGACTTCACCCTGTACATCATCCTCCATGGCATCACCCGTGCCAATGAGTTGCAAATCGTACTGGAAGCCCTTGGGCCCCCTGCCAAGAATCACAATCTTGAGCGCAACCTCATCGTCATCGGCCTGCTCAGCGAACTTATCCAGCATCTCTCTTGCCTTGTCAGTAATCTCTAGCATCCTATCGGGTGCAGCGAACCATCATTCTTCAACCTGTTCTCCTTTAGACAAACTATTCACCTTGGACCGTATCGAACGTCCGTGGCGCTGGACACGTTGGGCAGACCCCTGAGGGATCTCCGGGTCTCTGTTACCGACAGATGCAACTTCAGATGCAGGTACTGCATGCCCAGAGAGAGGTTCGGGAAGGAGCACAACTTTCTGCCCAAGAGCAATATCCTGTCTTACGAGGAGATTCAGAAGTTCGTTCTCGCGTGCAAGCCTCTCGGGCTGAGTAAGGTGAGGATCACCGGAGGCGAGCCGCTCCTCAGGAGGGACCTCCCCACGCTGGTCAGGCAAATATCCTCATTGGACTTGGAAGTGGCCCTTACCACGAATGGCTCATTCTTGTCCAGGGAGGCAACAAGGCTCGCCGAAGCCGGCCTAGACAGGGTCACCATCAGCCTCGATGCAATCGACCAAGAACTGCACTCCATGATTACGGATTCCAATGTGCCGGTCAGCGATGTCCTAGAAGGAATCTCGGATGCAGTCCGTAGTGGATTGGGCCCGGTCAAGGTGAATTGTGTGGTACAGCGAGGGGTCAACGAGTCACAGATACCAAAACTCGTCAACCAATTCAGGGGGACCGGAGTCGTCATTCGCTTCATCGAATTCATGGACGTGGGAAGGACGAACGGTTGGACGCCCGGGCAGGTCGTGCCAACATCCGAGATCATCGACTTCCTTTCCAAGGAGTTCGACCTAGTCCCACTGATGCGAGAATCCCCCAGTGACGTTGCTTCGAGATGGGCCCATTCCGACGGCTCCGGGGAGGTCGGATTCATTTCCTCCGTCTCACAGCCCTTCTGCGGAGATTGCGTGCGGGCGCGGCTCTCATCGGATGGAAAACTGTTCACCTGCCTGTTCACCACTCTCGGGCATGACCTTTCCGACCTCATTCGAGATGGGTCCGATGCGTCCGAACTGACTGAGGCGATAACGGAAGTCTGGACCAGAAGATCCGACAGGTACAGCGAGGAGCGATCTTCCGATGGCCACTCTCTGCCCAAGGTGGAGATGTCCTACATCGGCGGCTGAATGGACATCGCCGCCTCCACAATGGACTCCCAAGGTGCCCCGGTTCTGAATGAAGGCCTACCATAGCTAGACACACCAGCCGGGTGTCCCGCCTCCCTAAGCGTGTCCACAATCTTCCTAGGGCTCGGTGGAGCACCCGTGCCTAGCCATGCAGCGAGGTCGTCCACGACAATCAGATGACTGGCTGAAATCACCTCGGATTCTTCCGAGATGTGCCTCACGCTCCTAATCACCTTCCTCCTTTCGGCTTCGAACCTCCGCTCATCCCATCCAAGCGGGTCATCAATCGTGAATTCTGGTCCACAGCTCTCTAGTGCCCGCTCTTCGGTCATCGATGACATCGCCCCTTGGTCCCCCGTCGGACCCACCCACAGGGGACCGGAGACTCGGGGGTCACTTCTGTCGAGGGGGAATTCCAGCGGAAGCATGCAGTGCATCGGGAGCAGTTCGATGTCACTCCCATGATGCAACCCCGAACCGATGGAGGACATTACCTCCTCCCTGGTCGGGGAGTGCACCCTCCAACCAATGTTATCTTCCAACTCGTTAGCCGCAGAAACCCCTTTCAAAACCCTGAAAGACACCCTCAGGTGGTGGGAGTCCCAGACTGAAACCAAGGGCACAATCGACCTATCGTGTCTTGCAGCAACTCGAGAGAATGTAGCCAGCATTACTCTCATTCCAGAGTCATGGGAAAGACTGTCTGTCCTCACTCTGGCACCGTATCGCCTCATCAGGGCGGTCCTAGACGAGCCGGTCAGTGCAGCGGTGTCGGTCGCGCTAACTTCCATCACCCCACTCCTAGCCATAGACTGCATGGCAGAGTCAATGAATGGAATCGGAGACCCATAGGGATCGATGTCTACCCAGTGCCTCCCACTGCTTAGGACCGCCACCCTGAGGTCTCCCTTCGTTGATTCCAGGCTCCCTCCCCCATTTGACGGGGGGAACTCACTGTGAGAGGCCTCAGCCCATTCCAAAGCCTCCCCCTCGAGATCCACCATTGTCGCGGATATTCTGCTAGATTTCTCCGAAGACAACTCATTCAGCCATCTTCGTGCCCTGAGCCCAGATGCGGTCAAACCATCGAGTGCATATACGGTCCCATCACCGAGCATCCCCTCATCCATAGCGTGCCTGAACAGGAGAACGCTCCTTGTTCTGCTACCTGCCATCGCTGGGTTGTAGAAAACCTTCCCTGAGGCCTTTGCCCCGGGTCCCTGAGATTCCTCTGGGAGATTTGGGAGGAGCATCAGGGTCCTGCCTTCCCTATGAGGGACCCCCCCACTGCCAATTGACATGGTTCCCGGAGGGGGACCTGACAAAAGGAATTGGCCAACAATCAGTAGTGAGAGAAGACCACATCGGAGTCTGAGTGAGTAACCAATCTTCCATTATCGACAACCCGTCCAACCCTTCTGCTTCCTGGGAGCCGATCACCAAGCCATTCCTCTACTAACTCAGCACAACTCTCTGAGACAGCAATCACCATGCCCATCCCCATGTTGAACGTTCGATGCATCTCCAATGCGGAGATCGATCCAACCTCTGAGATCCATTCGAACTCGGGTTGAGGTTCCAGCGGTTCGTCGATGTGCCACCCAAGATTGTCATGGAGCCGAAGAAGGTTGGACAGCCCCCCTCCCGTGATATGTGCTATTGCTTTGATCGATTCAGGTTCCACAAAACCCCCCTCACGCCTAGATTCCAAAACAAGATCTACCACTGGATCAACATAGATCCGCGTCGGGTTCAACAACACTTCGCCTAGAGTAATCGGGCCATCTCGCCCGGAAAACCTCTCGATTTCCCTGGAATTGTGTTCCGGAGCGAATGGAGCGGAATCTTCCAGTGAGCAACCCGATCTCCCGATTACCGCACGAACTAGGGTGTACCCGTTAGAGTGAATCCCACTACTGGGCAGTCCGATCAGCACGTCACCTTCCATCAGATTCTGGCCAGTGATTCCACGGCCTCTCGGGAACCAGCCCAGGGAGGTCCCCGAGAGATCGAGTTCCTTCACTATGCCAGGCAGGGTCGCAGTCTCACCACCCGCAAGCGTCACTCTGGCTGTTTCGCAAGCCCTGGAAAGAGAAACACCAAGCGAAGCGTGAACCCCTGGATCCGCTATTGGAACTGCGATGTAGTCCACAAAGGCAAGTGGCTCTGCTCCGACGCAAATCAGGTCGTTCACGTTCATGGCAACGCAGTCGAAACCAACACCCCCCAGTTGGCCAACCTCACTCGCGATCTGCAGCTTGGAGCCAACCCCATCAGTAGCCAACGCAAGACAGGAGTCTCCGAACTCGATTACTCCTCCGAACCCCCCAGGCAGGTCTACTGGCGCCCCTAGTTCTCCAGGGGGCCTCTTTGAGCGCGCCAAGGAACCGATCAAGCTAGCCACTGCCCTCCCCTCCAAGTCTATGTCAACCCCACTGGACGCGTAGTCGAGGGGGTCCTCCATGGCATACCGCAGGGAGGTAGCAATTTCATCCTTCGGAAGACCAATCTCGGATGCGAAATCTCCACTCTAAAAACCTAGGAATTCTGGCAATATACTGTGTTTTCGGGCATCTACTTATAAAAGAATAATCAACAATCTCTATAGGTGAAAGGTATCTCGCGGGGCCTACGGATAGTGTGAACACTATGTATAACAAGAAAATGATAGCAATGATGCTTACCCTGAGCATGCTAGCGGCTAGTCTCGCTGGATGCGCAGGAGGGGACGATGACTGGGACGCAGACAAAGCGGCCAGCGACGTCAGCGTAGTATGGGTGGAGTCCGCTTGGGACCCCATCATCCCCAACCTGAATGCCGGCGAGATGTGCGATGTCATCATCTCAGCCATGACCAAGACTGCAACACGCGACGAAGTTGTCGACTTCACCACGGCCTACTACACTAGTAGCCAGGGTGTAATCGGCGGAACCGGAGCGGCATCCATCAGCGGTGTCGCCGATCTGAATGCAGCTGGTGTCACTGTAGGGGTACAGTCCGGAACAACATCGGATATCTACGCAAACGGCGATGCAACAAACGATGCAATGCTTCCCGATGCTACCGTTGTGGGATACGAAGACTTCCCAACGGTCATCGCTGCACTGAACAACGGTGACGTCATGTACGCATTGGGAGACGCACCCGTGCTCTCCTTGTCAGGGACTCTGATGGCGTCCTTCTCCGATGAGAACTTCGGCTTCGCAGTCCGCGAGGACTCTGGCGAGCTTCTAGATGCCCTCAACATGGCAATCAGCGCTATCGTCGACTCGGGAGAGTACGACGACATCTACGCAGCATCCTTCAACGGTGCAGTCACCCTTGCGGACGACAGCACCGCTGACACGGCTACCGCGTACCCTGAGCCCAGTGGATCAAGCGACCTCGCTGATGTCCTGGACTCCGGAGCACTGAACATCTGCACAGACCCGTTCTACGCTCCTTTCGAGAGCTATGACGCAGACGGTACCGTGGTCGGTTTCGACGCAGACATCGCGCACGCGATAGCAGACGAGATCGGAGCTCACTACTTGGGCGCCGCGAACCCTACGTTCTCCGGCGCAGCTCTACCAGTGCCAGATACCGTAATCAGGATCGGAACTCTGTACGACACAACCGGTGGACTATCTGCTTACGCAGCTGGTTTCCAAACGGCAATCAGTATGGCGTTCGATGACCTAAACGCAATGGATGACGGATACGACTTCGAGAACATCTACGCAGACTCTGGTGGCGCAGACGGGCCCGTCGCAACGGCAGGCGCACAAAGCCTGGCCGATGCTAACGTAGTCGCAGTAGTCGGAGCAGCAGGCTCCGGCGCGTCCACCGCAGCAAACGCCGTGCTCTCCGCAGCAGGTATCCCAATGATATCCTTCGCAAGCACAGCACCCAGCCTAAGCGACGCTACGGCACACCCTCACTTCTACAGGGTCGTCCCAAGCGATGCACTACAGGGACAAGCCCTTGCAGACGTCGTGGAAAGCCAAGGCTACACCAGCACCGCGATCATCGCTCAGAATGATGCATACGGAGCAGGCCTAGCAGATGCATTCGATGCCGCGTTCGACGGCACGACATGCGCAAGGTACGACTTCGACCAGACGGCTTTCAACGCGGCAGCAATGACTACGGAAGCGATTTCCGCAGTCTCTGACGCGGCAACCACTTGCGATTCGGTCATATTCATGACCTATCCCGACACGGGCGCCCAGTTCCTAGGTGCAATGTACCTTGCCGGAGCTTCGCTCCCCTCATTCGGAGGCGACGGACTGGCAGGCGTTGCAGCTCTGTCAGACTACTCCGACAGTGGACTCGCTAACGGAATGATGACGACATCGCCAAGGGCAGGATCCACAGCAGGAGACTTCCCAACCAGGTGCGCAGCAGACGCAACTTGTGATGCAGGAATCTACACGGCCGAGGCATATGACGCGGTCATGATCGCTGCTAACGCAGCCAAGATGGCGGACGGAGCCAACATGGCAACGCACATCGATATGGTCGGCGGCGGAGACGGATACGCTGGTGCCAGTGGCAACCATGTGTTCCTATCCAACGGAGACGTAGCAGGGTCTGGATACGACGTATGCACTTTCCGCATAGTCCCAACCTATGGTGACTACTTCAACTGCGAGCACGCATGGGATGCACAGGCAGGAGTTACTGCCGTTCCCTTCGCAGGTGCAACTGTCAAGATAGGCTTCATGGGAGACGCAACTAGCCCTGCGATAGCAGGACTATGGCCTTCCTTCCAAACAGCCGCAAACCTAGGTCTGACCATGGCTAACTACATCGGCTTCAGCAATGGAGTACAGTTCGAGGTAGTATTCGCTGACTCGGGTTGCAACGGATACGAGACCACCTCCACTGGAACATCAGCAGCAGAGGCTCTTCGTGACGCAGGCGTTTGGGGAGTAGTCGGAGCAGCGTGCTCTGGCGCCTCAATGGCAGCAAACGCGGTTCTTGCACCAGCTGGAATCCCAATGATTTCCTATGCAAGCACATCGCCAGCACTGTCTGACGCAACGACCTACATTGACTTCTTCAGAGTAGTTCCAAGCGACGTAGGACAGTCCCAGGCAATAGCTGACCTGATGGCCGTAAACGGTGAGGTGAGCACCTCAGCCGGCGGCGTCGCAGTGATCGCAGCAACCGATGACTACACAGCAGGTCTCGGAAACCTGTTTGCAGGGACTGCTTCCGGAGAAGGGACATGGGGCTTCGACAACATCTGCACCAGGACCGATTACACTCGTCCGACCACCGACTACGCCACTGTCGTAGCATCGACCATTGACAACGGGTGCAGCGCTGTGGCACTGTTCGCATACAACGCGGACGGAGCAGCCATAATCACTGAACTCAGGAGCCAAGGCTTCACTGGTGAGATCTACGGGACAGACGGAATAGCATCGGTGACTACGGCCGATTCCATGAGTGATGATCTTCTGGACGGTGTGTGGGCTACCAACCCCGGAACAGAAGCTTCGGCAAGGGGCGCCCTAGTTGACGCACTATGGCCAACTGACCTAGTTCCACAGGGACAGTTCGCGAAGGAAGCATTCGATGCCTTTACGATAATGGCATTCTCTGCGTTCACGCAACTGGCTACCATCGACGCGACCACTGGCATACCAGGCATTACAGCTAGCCAAGCCATCATGGCAACAGGAACCAACTGGGATGGAGCAACTGGCCCAGTCAACTTCCTGGCCAATGGAGACACGCTAGGTCAGGGATACTGCGTGGGGCAGTTCTCTGTAGCTGATGTCGGTGCCGACGGAGAGGGGACAGTCTCCTACGACTGCTCCTACAACTGGGGCTTCGACGACGGTCTTGTGGCCATAACCTCCAGTTAGAAGGTTAGTTGACCAGTGAGAAACGTAAAGCAGCGTGACGGGAGTGAAATCCCGTCACGCTGCCCAAATTCAAAAACACATTTCTATGATGACGGCCCAGTTCGGTTAGATGACCGACGAAGGGCCACCTCCCGACACCGAATCCGATGCCGGTGTCGAAATGAGCAGAGAAGGGAAGTCCGACCGGATAGACCCGATTTCGGGAGTCAAACTCAGCGAATACGACGAAGACGAACCCAGAGGCTTGTCCGGCCACTTCCCAACATCATGGCAACAGGGAACCCGGGGTCGTTTCGCCGACCAACCCAGATGGGCTAGGAGGATTATAGTCGCCGTCGCGATCCTTCTAGATTCAACGATACTCGGACTTAAGAGCGGCCTCGGCTCCCTAAATCTGCTGGATTGGCTTCTCGGCGACTCATTGCCGAACGAAATGCTCTGGCTAGTGCAGGTGGTGCTGTCCTTCGTCGGAGGCTTCGCACTCCTCCGAGTAATCTTCGACGATATGAGCTCCAGCAAAACTAGGACCACGCTTCTCTTTCTATCTCCAGTGCTGCTCTTCGCATTGACCATGTTGACTCTGGAAATGCTATTCCTGGGGCAAGACAAGGGCGCATCGATCACATTCGACCTTGCCGCCATTGGTACAAATACGCTAATCTGGTCAGCAACCTACCTGTCCATTGCAATAGGCCTGACGCTCACATACAAGGTCCAGAGCTATGGGAACTTCGCACAGGCTGAACTCTTCATGGTCGGAATGTATGTCGGTATGATTCTGGCATGGAGCGATGCTTACTTCCCCCTATACGAGACACCGGGAGACGGAGTGATAACTTGGACAATATTGCTCAGGTCGTTGCTGATCGCATTCGTGCTCACGGGCTTTGTCGGAATCTTACTCGATAGAGGGATCTACAGGGGGTTCAGAATCCGCAAGGCAAGCCCCCAGGTGATGATGATCGCCTCTCTAGGAGTCGCACTCATACTCCGGGGGATCTACTTCATGAGATTCGGCCCCTCGAAGATTATGTTCAGGCCAGATTCAGATTTTCAACACATCTCGAACAAGTGGGTGATTCCCACAACCAAGTTCCGCTTCAACATTGGCGAGAGGTCACTAGGGGAAGGAGAAACCTACAGCCAGTTCAACTGCGAGCAGACGGGGGTGGACGAGTCAGGCGAACCGATTCTCTCCCGGATAGTCAGCGACTCATCGAAACCCAAGATCGAGGTCTACGACGTCGCAACAGATTGCGCAACGGCGCTCTCCAACAATTTCCCCGTATACAAGGGGGCGCTGCCGCTGACAGTCTTCCTCTCCGTAGCTATGCTGGTGATTCTTCTCAACAAGTCCAGGCTTGGGATGAGGATGAGGGCAGTAGCCGATAATCCGGAGTTGGCAGCCAGCAGTGGAATCAATGTCGAAAGCATACAGTTGGTTAGCGCATTCCTCTCTGCAGGAGTCACTGGGGCAGGAGGAGCGGTTTTCGCAACCACCCTCCTGTTCAACCCGACATCCGCATTCTCCCTCCTGCTGCCATCATTCGCAGTAATCGTACTAGGGACAATCGGCTCCATTCCCGGAGCAATCGTGGCTTCATTCCTAGTTGGCGTGGTCCGAGCCGCATCATCCCCAGTACTGGTCGGGGTCGGATACCCGCTAGGCAGGTCAGGATACTCAGCCATGGGGGGCGTGATGCCTTACATCTTCTTGGTCGCAATCCTGATGGTAATGCCTCAGGGAATCGGTGATGCATGGGAAAAATGGAAGATCGAAAGGACAAGAAAGAGGAACCAAGAGAAAAACCAACGTGGTAGGGCCAGTAATTCTGACAAATTGCTAGCTTCTCTTGCAATTCTGCCAACGGGAATCCTGGGACTCCATCATTGGAAGAACGGGAGATCGGATAAGGCCCAGAACTACTCCATATTGACGTTCGGCGCATACATAACCCATCGAATATCTGGATTCATAGGACGCAACTCATTTGCCGACGAAGCATGCTCGGAACTATGCACGAACACCGAAAACGCCGAGACAAACATCGCACTACTAACAGGAAGAAACGACGGAACAGTGACGATCCAAGACTCGCCATTCTTCTCAGAGTCTGCTACAACATTGGATGAAAAATGGCTCAGCCTAATGGAAACCGAGATTCACTTTGCGAACTTCGCAACAGAATTGTCTGAGATAATATGGCCACTCGTTCCCCTCTTGCTGTGGATGTTCGCAATTTTCGAGGGTATTGACATGCTGAATGGAGGCTCGATCTCAGCTAGGATGAGGGGGCTGATCAGTGGACTCGGAACCTCCGAATCAACCCGGGATTCCAGCAGAGGAGAAAACAAGAGAAAAACCGGTCTTTCTCTGATAGTATCGCCTATTTTCAATCTAAATAGAATCCACCACAATCTTGTCAACCAATCCAAGGGTGCAATCATTTCCAATTCGAGAATGTTATGGGAAAAGGCATCTTCATGGACAGCAATTCAGCGTCAACACGCCTCAACCACAATCAAGGACAGGTTCCCAGACTTCCACAATAGGGCTTCAAGCACAAACATCCTTGCCAATTTTGCAGATTCGTACGGGAGGGAAGGCTCCAAGGGATCGTGGTTCGCCTTCTCCATCTTCTTCGCCATCATGCTGTCAGTACTGTGGTGGCTGCCCATCTCAACAGATCCCGACACATTCTACTGGGACAAGTCATTCCAACTTTCAAACGTCATCCAAAGCATCTCAATCTTCGTCCTTATGGCGTTCTCCCTGAATCTCCACACCGGCTACACTGGAATGGTTAACTTCGGAGTCATCTTCTTCGTCGGAGTTTCGGCAATCACGGTCTGCGTCCTCACCGCTCCGAAGGAGATGAACGGATACGGGTGGGACATTCTCCCCGCAGCACTGGTCGCGATAACCCTCTCAGCGTGCTTCGGTTGGTCATTAGCATATCCAACCGCAAGACTGAGGACAGACTACTTCGCAATTGTCACCATCTCCCTAGGGGAGATAGTCAAACTGCTGCTTTCGGCAGAGCCAATACTACGAACAGGCCCCACGAAGTCAGCCATCGGCCTGGGCAGCTATCCCCTGCCGCTCAAGGACTGGTGGTTCTGTGGCAGCGGGGTGGAAACTGGTCCCAATATGGAATTCGCCAGTGCAAATGACTGTAGGTCATCCACTTACAGCCTATCATCACCTTCTGAGAGGGTTAGTGAGATCCTCAGCCTCGGAGAACCGGCCCCCTACTCCTTCTTCCTAGCCATAGTCTGCCTCATCTCGGTTATCGTCGTCTGGATCCTACTTCAGAGGCTACTCTCATCACCATGGGGGAGGATCCTCAAAGCGATCAGGGAGGATGAGGAAGTCGCACAGCATCACGGCCATGACGTACTAAGAAACAAGGCTGCAAGCTTAGCATTGGGTGCTGCCATTGCTGGTCTCGCAGGTGTTCTATGGGCATGGAAATTGACCGGGATCTCACCCGCCTTCATGTCGCCGGCATCAACTACATTCCTTGTCTGGGCTGCCTTCATTATCGGTGGGTCCGCGAATAACAAGGGGATGATAATAGGGGCCATGATCATAGTCATGATGGAATACGTATTCAACGTTCTAGTCGTGGCTAGCTCGCCCGATCTGCCACTTTACGAAACAGCAAACGAGATTGACAGGGTCTTCGTCTGGTTCGTTACGGAGCAGTGGGAGGTTACCGCGGCATTCGCCTCGATAGCATTTATCGGCATACTTTTCAGAGGAAGTAGGATTTCTGAATTCGGATTCTGGGGGGCACTTGTCTTTGCGTTCACAGCGCTGCTGATGCAGGGCGAGAGGTCACTTGCCTCAGCAACAAACTACGCTGGCGAAGTGACGATCTCAGGAGCAGGAATGGCCTACATCAAGTTAGTACTCATAGGATCACTAATGCTATTCTCCCTGAAATACAACCCGAAGGGAATGTTGCCTGAGGTGCCAATGAGGCCAGAACGCCCCAACAGGGGTGATGTGCAATGAAGCCCGCTCTCAGCATCCAGAGTCTACGAAAGGAGTTCGGCGGCTTGATCGCCGTGGATGACGTATCATTCGAAGTGGGATCCGGGGAATTCGTGGGCCTAATTGGCCCAAATGGTTGTGGCAAATCGACTACATTCAACTGCATCAGTGGATTGCTGGAACAGACATCTGGGAAAGTCGAGGTCTTCGGCCAAGACGTCTCCAACATGAGGCCAGACGAAATCCAAAAGATAGGCCTTACTAGGACATTCCAGCATACTAGGCTCTGGCGTCAGATGACAGTAATTGAAAACCTACTCGTACCTCCGAGGAGGCAGCTTGGGAACTCACTTCCCAGCCTAATAAAGTCCCTATTCATCAGGAGACGGGACTCCTTGGAAGTAAGCATTCAAGGATCAAATCCCATAACACTCATCCCTGGAAATCCCAGCGAAGAAGAGAGACTAACCAGAGCATTCCAGATCCTGGATCAATTGGAGGTCCCTCACATGGCGCACAATCTCACTAGTGATTTGTCCGGTGGGCAGAGCAAACTCGTCGACATTGGCAGATCGATGATGGGCGAACCGAAACTGCTCCTGTTGGACGAACCCGTTGCCGGTGTTGCAGGCCCCCTGGCAATGAAAATATTCAACAATCTGAGGAAGCTAGTGGATGACACGGGTATTTCCGTGCTAATCATTGAGCACAACATGGATTTCATCCTGAGACAGGGGGTCGACCGGATAGTCGTGATGAACGAAGGAGGAGTACTCATGCAAGGCACCCCAGACGAGGTTCGAGGGAACAGAGCCGTAATCGAGGCTTACCTCGGTGCCGCAGGGGACGCAGAGGAGGGAGAGGAATGAGCAGAGTGCTCGATGTGTCAGGGCTGGAGGGCGGCTACGGCTCGGTCCAGATACTGTACGGGATTGACTTGCATGTAGACGAAGGGGAATTCGTCACTATCATCGGACCCAATGGCTGCGGCAAGTCTACCTTGATCAAGACTATTTTCGGAATCTCGACGTATTACAGAGGAGGGGTTGAGTATAGAGGCAGAGACGTCTCTGGATGGAGGACAGACCAACTTGTGAACAATGGAATCGCATACGTCCCGCAGGTGGATAACGTATTCCCCTCCCTCTCGGTGATGGAGAACCTGCAGATGGGCGGAAACTCCCTCACACAAGCACTACTCAATGAAAGGATAGAGAGGTCCCTCGTGATGTTCCCCGACTTGAGGAACAGGGAGTACGACCTTGCTGCCTCGCTCTCTGGCGGTGAAAGGCAGATGCTGGCGATATCCCGAGCCCTCATCTCAGATCCGAAGTTCCTGCTTCTGGACGAGCCTACCGCGGCACTCTCACCCCTCTACCAGCAGCAGATTATTCAGAGCATAGACTCCCTCCGTGATGAGGGAATAACAATCCTGATCGTCGAGCAGAACGCTAGGCTCTCCCTAGCTAGGTCGGACCGTGGCTACATCATCTCCAACGGCAAGGTCGTGCATTCGGGAGATGCCCAGAAAATCCTGACCGATCCGGAGATCGGAGAGTACTTCCTAGGATCAACCGGGGAATGAGGGCCAGCCTACTAGTCCATCAGGGATTTGGCCTGCTCCGCCCACATCATCTTAGATACCCTTCCAGACGCCATGCCAAGTGCACCATTCACTGCTTCGGCAGTCTCTTTGTCCATCTTCGAGATCTGGTCGAACGTCCTGATGCCAAGCACCTTCAGCTTCTTCTGCGTCTCAACATCGACTCCCTTGATGAGAGTCAGGTCATCGGATTTCCTGTCTCCCGCTTCGCCTATCTGGGCCCACTTGATTTGAGCCGCGCTGAGGTCCGCAATCACCCCATCATCGTCATTCAGTTTCCTGGAAGACTTGTCAACCCTCTTCAGATCCAGCATCGTGAGGGCCTGTTTAGTCCAAGCAAGCTCCGCTATCTTCCCAGGCAGCAACTCCAGAGAGTCATTGACCTCCCTAGAAGTCTCGGAATCAAAGTTGGAGATTTGCTCGTATGTGAATATCCCCAGCGAATTCAACTTCTTCTCCGTGAATTCGTCGATACCGTTGATCATGGTGAGATCATCGGGGTTCTTGCCTTGGAAATTTGCTCCAATCTTAGTCCAATCAAGGGAACCTCTCCTCTGACCAATCCTCTCTAGAATCAAATCCTCTCTCTTCTCCTTCTCTATCTCCTCGGTGAATTGCTCTACGTTCTTTCCAGCCATCTCAGCTTTCTTAACGGCCTCGTCGAGTCTCCTCTTGGCTGTATCTGCATCGGCCTTCGCCTCCTTCGCCTCATCCTCCTCCATCTCGGCGATCAACCGTGCTTCCTCAGCCTCAGATTCTTCTTCTTCCGCTCTCTTAGTAGCCTTCTCAGCCTCTTTCCTGGCTAATTCCACTTCCTCTTCAGCCTTGATAATCGCATCGCTGGCCTCAATCGTAAGCCGTTCATTCTCCTCCTCGAGATCCGCCTCTTCCAGAGCCCTTTGCTCTGAAAGAGCTTCCTTCTTCGATTCCTCCAGAGCAAATTTCTTCTCTTCTATCTCGACTTCGAGTTTCCTCATCTCAGCCTCTAGCTGTTCGATATCGGGTTGATCCTCTACAACCTCCCCTTTATCTTCGATTCCACTCACTTCCTGCGGTAATTCCTCGGGTACCTCAAGCTTCTCCCCTCCCTCCGGGGAATGACTATCATCTACTTCAGAAATCTCTAACGATGAAATCTCAGTTCCATGCATTAGGTTGGAAACGACTTCCGGAATGAACCGCATGGATTTCTTCATTCGATGACTGTCATCAATCTCATGAAGTCTAACGTTCTTGCAATCTTCCGCGACCTTCCGAGAAAAGCTGATTGGAACCACTTCGTCGTATTTCCCGTGCATTATTGCCGTTGGGTGGGTTGGGATGGGCCATGACATCTTCTCTGCCGATTCCATGAACTCCCATGGGAGGACAATGTCCAGCTCGAAGCCAGTGTAGCGTCTTTCTCCAGTCGTCTTCCATGCGCTCCTGCCCGTTTCCTCCATCCCTTCCCAGTTTTCTGCTAGCCCAAAGGCAGGGGCAATCAGCAGCAGCCTAGTTTCCGCCTGGGGCCTCATTGAGGAAGCGTTTGCCGCGGCTAGCCCCCCCATCGAGGAGCCCACGACTAGGTCAAATTCTCCCTCATCCAGATAGCGAATGAGAACCTCCGTCTGACTTGCTATGCTCCACCCCAATTCTGACATCTTAGGTGACGTGACATCCCATCCAAGGGCTTCCCTCATGTATGTGGGTTTGGAACCGTTCGGACTGCCTTCGAAACCATGTGCAAAGAGCACTCGCAGGATTACTCCCCCAGGTCACAGAATGAGATTCTGAGGAATTCGCTTTCAGTCGCTTCTCGCTCCATGGGAGCTGCATCATCACCAAGGACCCTCATGTGAATCTCTGCGGTTACCTCCACGGTGGCTTCGAAAAGATGCCCGCCCCTGACCACATGATCGTCGTCTGAGGCTACAATGTGAATATGCGAGAAAGGCCCATCTGGTCCAGGAGCTAGGTTCCCTTGCATCGAGAGAAGCTCCATCGGCTCATCTACAATTTCCTTCTGGTAGACTCCTTCAGAGTCGAGAAATCCGATTGCAGTGTTCCGAACTCTGCCTATTCCGCTGGTCAGAGCAGCCGCAGTAATACCATGTTCGCTTAGGCTCCTGATTGAGTTATGCAACTCCTCGCCTTTGTCGAGACGGATGAATAGGTCTCGACCAATACGTCGGTGCTCCATGCGTGTCCATTCGGGTCTCAGACTTCAAACTCACGATAACCCACTCACTCGGCGAACTTCCAAAACGATGTCCAGTAGAAGAGGGGAATTACCAGAACAGCATCCTGAGGGTGCAACATTTCTCCACTGGAAACAAAGGGGTTCGATATTACGACCATACTGTTCATAGGCCGTGCCTTCGGACTTGCAAAGCCCGGTGGCAAATCAAATGACAATGGCAGCACATGATGCCTCCGCCAGATGGAGGACCTTCCTCGAGGAGGCCAAGGAAACAGAGGTTATGACTCTGCTTTCCAGACAGTCAAATTTCCCATTCCTCTCGATTCCCTTCCACGAACTGCAGACCTTCGATCCAGACTTCGCAGAGGACGTACTGCAGTATCCGAAGCAGATTCTCTCTGCTGGCTCCAAGACTCTAATGGAGATTTGCCGAGAAAGAGGGGAAGAAATAGACGCATTGCTCCGCGTGGGGGAACTCCCGGGCGACACTCGCATGCCTTTGCGAGAGATTGGCAGCTCAGACATAGACAAACTGCGCAGTGTAGACGTAATCGTAACGAAGATATCAGAGATAAAGCCAAGGATTCACAGGGCGGTTTTCAAGTGCGAGTCATGTGGTCATGATGTAGAAATCGACCAGCAAAACGAGAGGGAGCTAAAGGAACCACTCAGCTGCCCCCAGTCGATGGGGGGTTGTGGCAGCTCCAAACCACAAACCAGGTTCGATTTGGTACTTCTAAGCTCTAGGATGGTTAACAACCAATGGATTGAGATTCAAGAGCAACCCGAATACGTCCCCAGCGGCGCCCAGCCAAGGAGGGGCATGGTTCTGATAGAGGGTGACCAAGTCAACAAGCACCTCCCCGGCGAGAGGATAACAGCGAACGTAATCCCTGTCGTCCGTAGCGAGGTTAGGAACCGAAAGAAGACCCCAATGTTCGACGTGATCTTCCATTTGATCAGCTCAGAGCATGAGAGTACTCCTTTCACTGAGATTTCGATAGACGAGGAAGATAGTGATAGGATCCTAGAGGTGTCAAAAAGAGACGACCTGATGTTTCTCATTCAGCGATCGATAGCCCCATCCATCTTCGCAACGGGTATCCTAGGACACGTGAAGCGTTCACTCGCCCTGCAACTCTTCGGAGGCGTGTCTCGAAGGTTGGATGACAAGACCAGGTCCAGAGGGGACATCCATATCCTCCTAATGGGCGACCCTGGAGTCGCCAAGTCACAACTCCTCTCTTTCATCTCTGAGCTTTCACCAAGAGGGAGGTTCGCTACAGGAGGAGGCGTCTCAGGTGCAGGACTAACTGCTGCTGCGGTGCGTGATGCCTTCGGGGACGGGAGGTTCGCTCTGGAGGCCGGGGTACTCCCTCTCTCTGACAGGGGACTAGCTGCAATTGATGAGTTCGACAAGATCTCCACAGAAGATAGGAGGATGATGCACCCTGCCATGGAGCAGCAGCAGGTCCATGTTGCAAAGGGTGGAATTACCGCCACTCTTCATTCCAGATGCGCTATCCTTGCCGCTGCTAACCCAAAGGACGGGCGATTCAGCAAGAGAGGCCCACACCAGAGTGTAATGAGGTCATTCCAGGAGACGGATCTACCTGCACCCCTAGCCTCCAGATTCGACATTATCTGGATGATCAGGGACGAGGTGAGGATACATGACGACGAGAAGATAGCCAGACACATCCTCGACAACAGGACTTCTGGGAAGAGCGAGACCCTAATGGAGAACTCAATTGATTTGGGCAAAGAGATCCTCGAAGAAGTATCACACCTGGTCACCTCGGAGAAGGGGGAAGACCACCTCACCCAGAATTTCCTGAGGAAGTACATCGCATTCGCAAAGAGAAACATCCATCCCCAATTGGATGATGAGGCTAAGAATGCCATCCTCAAGTACTACACCGAGGAGAGGCAATCTTTCGGAAGGGAGGACCAAAGTGCCTCACAATACGAGTCCGATCAGGGCAAGGACACGATCATCCCCATCACTGCCAGAGCTTTGGAGGCGCTCATCCGTCTCACGGAGGCTCATGCTCGAATGCACCTCCAGGAAGTCGCCACAGTCGAAAACGCCAACGTGGCACTAGCAGTTTTCAGGCACTGGCGGGAGGAGTCTGGAATCGAAGACGAATCAGAGCTACATTCGGGAGTTTCCGTAAGGGCCCGTTCAAACAACTCGGCGATAATGAACATAGTCAGGGACCTTTGCTCCGAGAAGGGGGAGGCAGATTTGGTCGAAATCTACAATCTCTCACTTCCGAGGAAGATATCTGAGGACGAGGTCAACCGAGTTGTTAGCAAGATGCTCCAAAACGGAGAGTTGTTCGAATCATCGACCGATAAATATCGATTCGCCCGCTGACCCTATGAGCCCGAACCCCTTCCTAGGTAATGCAAATGGAGCCAATCGGAGACATCACCAACCCCGAGGCACTTGACCCGGTCTCTCTGGGATTCATGTGCGGTCTCGAGATTCATCAGCAATTGGCCACTGCAAAACTCCACTCCAGAATGCCAAGCAAGCTCTATGAGTACAAGTCGGAGGACATTCCTTCCGACTGGCCCAGATCAACTAGGAGACTGAGAGCGTCACAGGGAGAGGGCGGGGAGACAGATGTGGCAGCCAGGTTCGAGCAGAGAAGGAATCGAACCTTCGAGTACGTCCAACCCCCGAATGCCGGACTAATTGAGCTAGACGAATCCCCTCCCAGAGACCACGAACCAGAAGCTGTTGACGTAGTTCTAACTATGGCAGCACTAATGGATGCAAAACCCATCCCAAACCTTCAGGCAATGCGGAAGACAGTTGTAGACGGTTCCAATACCAGCGGCTTCCAGAGGACAACGATAGTAGCGACTGGTGGAAAGATTGTGGCAGACTCTAGCCAAGTGGGGATAGACATAATTTCTCTTGAGGAGGACTCGGCTAGGAAGCTGGAGACAAAGAGAAGTGAATTGGGAGAGACAGTCGTCTACAACCTAGACAGGCTGGGAGTACCTCTAGTGGAGGTCGCAACCGCCCCCGATGTCCGTTCACCAGAACACGCAAAGGACACCGCATTGGCTCTTGGTAGATTGCTTAGGGACACTCGCAGAGTCAGAAGGGGGCTTGGATCCATCAGGCAGGATCTCAATGTCAGCATTGCATGTGGTGACAGAGTCGAGATCAAGGGGTGCCAGGATCTGGATTGGATCCCTCGAATAATCCGCCTTGAAATGGCCCGCCAACTGCACTTCTACCGCCTAGCCAATGAACTTCGGAGCGCAGCATCTCTCCCACTGCTCCCCCCAGACAGAGAAATGGACTCCAAGCCTGTCGAGAACCGCGTCCATCTTGCCGCATCGAACAGGATACAATTGGATATCCACGAACTCACCGAGATATTCTCAGAATGCGAATCAGAGATGGTTTTGTCGTCGCTAGAGGCAGGGTCTTCCGTGCTCGGCGTCCCCCTGCCGGGATTCTCAGGCCATCTGGGAAAGAAGACAACCGATGAAAACGAGACCCAACTTCCAAGACTAGGCAGAGAACTGGCGAGTGCCGCCAAACTGGCTGGTGTGACTGGAATCTTCCACTCCGACGAACTCCCTGCGTACGGGATTTCAGCACCCGAAGTCGACTCTGTCAGAAGCGCGCTATCGCTTTCCGAACAGGATGCCTTCGTGCTGTGCGTCGCCCCTGGTTGGCAGGGAGAATTGGCACTGGAGTCCGTGGTTTATAGAGCTAGGATGGCTTTCCACAGAATTCCCCAGGAGGTCAGAAACGTAGTCATTCGGAAGGGTAAACCGGAGGATGGGACCACCACGGCATTGCGCCCCCTACCAGGAGGGGCTAGGATGTACCCAGAGACTGACATCCCAGTCTTGGAAATCACCCCCGATAGGTGGAGTTCGATATGTGAAAACCTTCCATTGACAGCCAATGAGAGGAAGGAGCGACTCAACGTTCTGGAACTATCCACAAATCAGGTGGAGGCGCTTCTGAACGGTGAGATCGACGATCTCCTCTTCCAGGGCATCGAAGGTCCTCTCGAGCTCCCTCCGAAAGCCTGGGCCAGTGCTCTATTGGAGACTGGAACCGACAAGCCAAACGCCTTGGCAGCTTCAGTGCACCTGCGTGAACAGGGCATGCTGACCAGGGAAGGCGCTGAGACTCTGCTGATGGAATCGGCTGACGCTCCCCTCGATGAGCTGGTGTCATGGATGTCTTCCGAATCTGAGTCTCGAGGCTTCGTCCCTGCTGACACATCTTCGATAGAGGAAGCGGTGGATGCAGTTCTCAGCGAAAGGGCCGACTTCATCGAAGAGCGGGGGATGGGTGCAGTGGGACCTCTGATGGGGATGGTAATGCAGAAACTCGGTGGTTCGGCCGATGGGAAGGCGGTGAGCCAGATTCTGAGAGACAGAATAAATGAGAAGATTGGGTGATGGTGGGAGGAAGTACCTTGATAGGCCAATTTCAGTACCATCAAAACCCATGTCAGATATCCTGAAACCAGCATCGGTTGTGGCATTGCTTACACTGGTAATTCTCGCTCCATCGATTCAGGATGTGCTGACAGACGAGGCATACAAATACGTCGATGATAGCGAGTCTGCTCATGATGGCCTCCCGGTGGAATGGGAGAATAAGCAAGTGATCTGCGTGTTCTTCCCAGCAGACACCCCTCAAGGGGAGGAGTTTTCAAAGGGGGTCACCATGATTGATGCCGATGGAGTTGAGTTGGGCGAGAATCAGAATCTCAATGGGACAGGGGCCTGCGTAGGTGGTTTCGAGGGATACTCAAATGGCTTGGATTTCATGATGGACTCAACGAGATCAGCGAGAGGCACTCTGTCCGTTGGTTACGATGTCGGACAATGGGGTCATTACGTCCATACCATAGGCGGACTGAATGCAGACGCCATGAAAGGAGACTTCAATGGGGCATATTGGAATCTAGATCACAATGGTGGTGTGTCGATGGTAGGCATTGGGGACTTGGTAATGTCAGAGGGAGATGTCATCTCATGGAGCATCGAGACTTGGTAGACATTCGCAACCATGAAGTGATGAGGGGCAGGCAGAGGAACGGGGCGAATCGATGTACGACTTCCACAATGTTGCTCTTTCCCCAAACCAATCACTTTTCCTCAATGTTGCAGTCCTGTCGATAATCGTTCTATCATTGATTAGGAGCGAGCGCTCATTGAGGGATCAGAGTCAATGGGGGATGCTCGTTCTGCTCGCAGTCTTCGGAGTCTCTGGTAGAATTCTCCTGGACCCAATTCCAAATGTTCAACCGGTAACGGTACTGGTTCTCTTGGCAGGGGCCTATTACGGGGCCCCCCGTGCTCTCGCACTCGCTGCAACCATTGCATTGGCATCAAACGTAATTTCCATGGGTCACGGCCCTTGGACTCTGTTCCAGGCAATCGGGTGGGGAGCAATCGGCCTCGTTGGCGCAAACCTGTCGAATCACATTATCGTGAGTGGGAGAATCAGAATCGGCCTGCTAGCCATAATCGCAGCTGCATCCGGATTGGCTTTCAACTGGTTCGTTTCACTAAGCATCCTGTTCGAAGCCGACTCCTCCATGTTGGTCCCCTACTTGTTGAATGGTCTGGTTTTCGACTTGTATCACGCAGCGGGGAACGTAGTGTTCGTAGCATGGATGGCCTCTCCGCTAGGGGAAATGATGGCCAGACATCGAACTCCCCCAGCATTCGAATTGGTGAGAGAAGGTGCCCCCAACTGAAGAACTTACCATGGTCCTAGTGACTAGGAAGGACTTGCAACTATCGAAGGGGAAACTAGCCGCACAATGCGCTCATGCCTCGGCAGAGTGCGTGCTTTCGGCAAAAAGAAGCAATCCTAGGTCACTTGACCAGTATCTCAGGGGGGGCGCTAGGAAAATTGTCTGCAAGGTCCCGGACCTAGTCTCACTGAAGCAGGTTCACTCCAGAGCGAAGAAGGCAGGGCTGGTTTGCCACTTGGTTACCGACGCTGGCCATACCGAGATCCCCCCCGGAACCGAGACAGTGGTCGGAATCGGACCGGGTCCCAGAGAGAAAATCGACAAGATCACCGGCCAACTGTCACTGGTTAGCTAGCCCCGGGATTTTCGATAGGCAGACAACGGTGCGTTTTGACATAAGAGTCTTGAGCCAAACCCGCATGCGAGGGATGTGGTGACCCAGACTCCCTTGACAGAAGAGGTTCGTACCACCCTTCTATCCCGGTGCGATGGTCTCCGGGACCTCACCAGCTGGCTCGACGGCCTAGATAGACGGCCCGGTCTAGACGAACTAGATTCGAGGCTATCGTCTCTGGAGCTTAATGTCGGAGCACTGGAGGATTGCATCGGCTACACCGAGGATGGATATCAGAGGAACGTGATCAAGAAGAACGAGCACTACGAGCTAGTGGCCATTTGCTGGAAACCGGGGCAGAACACCCCAATCCACGACCACATGGGGAGCGACTGCGCATTCTTGATCGCCTCTGGCGTAACCACTGAGACGATTTACGAGACCAATCAGGAAGGCCTTGCTTTCCCCGTATCGGACAGGAGATACCTGTCAGGGGAGGTTTGTGCTGCTGCTGAGCCAGACATCCACCGAGTATCGAACGAGGAGAGCACCAACCTGATCAATCTGCACGTCTACACGCCTCCACTAAGCGAGTTCCAGATATACGCACCGGTCGAGTAATCAGCGTCCTCTTTCGTGCATCAGCTGCGTTGCCTGTTGCACCCACATCATCTTGGTGACCCTGCCCGGTGTGAACTCCATCGCGTCATTGACGACTTCTGCAGTGACCGGGTCCATCTTGGAGATCTGATCGTAGGTGTGTATTCCCAAAACGTTCAATTTCTTCTGGGCGAATTCGTCAAGACCTTGGATCCTGGACAGATCATCCGGCCTCTGGCCCTCCGCCTCTCCTATCTGGGCCCAGTTAACCTGAACCGCCTTTAGGCCGACTCTTTCCAAGATCAAATCTTCTCTGTCCATTATATTGGCCTTAAGATTCAATTCAGCATGAGCAGCTTCCCTCTCTGCCTTCATGGCTGCTGTCTCCACACCGACAAGAGCCTGCTCCTTGCCCTTCATTTCGCTCTGAAGCTTAACTATCTCCTGATGGACCTCTTCAGCCTTCTTAGCTGTCTCAGACTTGAACTTGTTACTGTCTTCTATCTCTTGCTGGACCTTCAGCTTCTGCTCTTCCGCCTTCTTCGCCTCTTCTTCGACTACGGCTATTTCCTTCACCTTGGCCTTCACTTCCTTCTCTAGAACCTTGGCCGCAGCCATCTCGGTCTTCATCTGATCCTTGACGTCCTTGAGGGCACCCTTTGCCTCCACTGCATCTGCTTTGGAGGCTTCCAGGGCTTCCTGCTTCTTCGCCATAGTGGATTCCATCTTCGCCTCAGCCTGCTCACGCTTGGCCCTGAATGCCTCTAGCTGCTCTTCCGCCTTCGACTTCGCTTTGCCCGATGCCTTGATCTGCTTCTCGGCGACCTTTCTCTCCATCTTCGCCTTCATCAGCTCTGCCTCTGCCTTTGCGGCGGCCTTGCCTTCCTTGGCGACCTCGGACCCTAGCTTCTTCGCCTCGGTCATTGCATCCTTCGCCTCTTTCCCAAACTCCTTGGCAGCAGCAGACTCAGTCTTCACCTTCTCCTTCAGTTCGGCTTCTTTGGCCTTGAGCTC
The DNA here is from genome assembly GCA_965660655.1 of Candidatus Thalassarchaeaceae archaeon. GTDB lineage: Archaea > Thermoplasmatota > Poseidoniia > Poseidoniales > Thalassarchaeaceae > UBA36. The sequence continues at coordinate 47,750 of CBFIAW010000001.1, forward strand.
TTCCGGGGATAGCTTCGAAGACTTCTGTAGATCATCGAGAGCCTTCTTCGCGGCTTCGGCCTGCTTCTCAGCAGCGATCCTTCCAGCCTCAGCCTTCATCGCCTCCACCTCAGCCTTTGCTACCGCCTTCGCCTCTTTCGCCGCGGCCTTGGCATCCCCAAGTTGCGCCTTCTTTGCCGCCTTCAACTCGGCCTGAGCAGCAGATGCATCGGCCTTCGCCTTCGCCTCCGCAGCCTTCGCTTCCTTCGGATCCGCTGGAGCCTTCTTTGCCTTCGCCTTCTTCTTCACTGGCTCCGGTGCAGCCTCTGGCTCCGGTGCAGCCTCTGGCTCCGGTGCAGTGGCCTTCTTAGTGACCTTCCCATACTTCTTCTGTAGCCCCTTGACCATGGTTCCGTAGTTACCCTCGAACTTCTTCAGCAGCTTCGGGATGTTCGTGATTTGCTTAGAACGCTCTGGTTCTTCCAAGAACTGTTTGTATGTTGCTTGCGCCAACTTCGCTGCCTGTTCCGCCGTCGGTCCACTCGCCACGGCTCTGGAGACAATCCATCACTTAAGGATTTGACCGGATTTAACTTCTGATTTCGAGATTGTACTCATCAAGGACTTCACTAAAAAGTTGGATATCCGAATCGAACGTCTCTGGAAGCAAAGGTCCGAAGGAAAAGCGGAAGAAGCGAGCATATGGTGTCACATACCCAGGGTCCTTTGAATGCGGTCGGGCCATATCGCATTCGGACGCGCAAAGTATCGCCGCACCTCGTTTGAAGAGCCTTCTGTTGAGTTCGTCGCTCGTCATTCCTTCAGGGAGCTCTAGCCAGTGGTAGAACCCACCGTCTCCAGTGTATACCCCCAGGCCCATGTCTTCGAATGCCTTTCTGTACCTTTCTCGTTGCCATTTGTAATGCTCTTCCACCGCCTTTCTGGCCTGCTTCACTCGTCCTGGCTCGAGAAGCTTGACGGCATAGAGTTGCGAAGGGTGACTCACCCCGCCCATTCCGAAGCTGGAGTAGTTGGACAGAGTCCCTATGTTCTTCTTGCTGGCGATGACCCACCCAACGCGAATGCCAGGGGATTGAAGCCCCTTTGTACAGGCTCCAGCGATGAATACGTTGCTGCTATCCAGATCCCGCACGAATTGGATGCCACTTACTGAAGGAGAATGGAACATCTCGTACGCCTCATCAAGCAGAATTCCGTTTTTTGGCTGCTCTGCCATCTGGATCAGATCCTTGAGCTCATCCCCCCAACGCGTCTGTCCAGATGGGTTCTGTGGATTGGATATGATGGGCATTAGACGAGTCTCGGCGTTGAGGCCTGAACGGTCGAAGTACTCGTCGTTACTGGGATGGAAGTTGTTCTCCTTGGTGAAAGGCACGACCTGAAAGTTGGTATCCGTCTGCTCCATGATATCCAGATAAGCCGGCCACTCTATGTTCCCGATCCTCGCCTGAACGTTCTCCTTCAGGAACGCCAGCACCGAGTAGATTCCAGGCCTGCCCCCAGCGAACACCATGACGTTCTCAGGGGTAATCCCGGAACCGTATTGGGAGTTGTAGTACCCTGCAATCGCATCGCGCAACTCCGGATGCCCCCATGCCTTGGGGTAGAAGCGGTCCTCCCACGTCACATCGATGCTATCGGGTAACGGAGGGCCGTCGAAATCCTCCAGAGGCGTCGTCAGGGGGAATCCCTGTGACCACGGATGCGTGCCCTCGGTGCCCATGAAGCTCCCGAACGAGTCCCTGAAAGCGTACAATGTCTCGTAGATTCCCATGGGCGGGCAGTTGTCAGATAGGAAGGACTCCACATCCCCCTCATGCTCTGCCATGCCTCTACGTGAGGCATGTCACAAATTAGTTTGACCATATGGTACCGAAAACTGGCACTTCCGAAAAAACCGTTAATACAGCCATTCTTCTTCGGCAACCATGAGCACCCAGTATGAACCCAAAAGAACCCTTGCGCTAGTCCTAACTTTACTGTTCCTAGGAATGTCCATGTCCATGGGATTTCAATCCGAAAATAGAGAGGAAATAGACGACAAAATTGTCTCCGCGAATACCCACTCTGGCCTCAACTTCCCAGGCTCAACCGTAGGGTCGATACATTCCCTGACTGCAATTGGAGCAGCGTTTAACTACACCTGTGTGGTTATGGACAATAATCAGATGAAATGCTGGGGTAGAGACTCAGGCTCGGGATACTTGGGGAACGGAGGTTCGAATCAGAACGAACACACTCCAGTCAGCGTCAACCAAGTTGACTCAGCCTCGTGCTGCCTCACTGACATCATTGAGACGAGTCCTGGCGGTCATCATACAGCTGCCCTAACGTTAAACGGCTCGACGTTTGTCTGGGGCGAGGACAGCAATGGTCAGATCGGCCATAACCACATTAGTTGCGGCGGCTCATGCTCCGCTCCACATGGCCCTTCTTTCATGCCCGGAAGTAGGACTTTCATCACTGTGGTCACCGGTCTTCATCACACTTGTGCTATAACGGAACCAGATATGGCCGTATGGTGCTGGGGGGACAACTCGAAAGGTCAGCTAGGAACCGGTGACAACGATAGAAGAACCGCCCCGACTGAAATCGAACTCCCTACGGGTCGGCATGCGGTATCGGTAAGTGCCGATTTCGACTCTACCTGCGTCATCCTCGACAATGGCAGCGGGATGTGCTGGG
>CBFIAW010000001.1:50444-60047 GCA_965660655.1 Candidatus Thalassarchaeaceae archaeon
CCATCTCGGTGACGGGACATATAACAACAGGAACGTCCCTACGCCTATGTCTGTGATTCCAACTAACCGCTCTTTGGCCGCACTCGATCTTGGCGCATTCCACACATGCGGGATCCTCGACGACGGGTCGGTGCATTGCTGGGGATCGAATGATCGCGGGCAGGTCGGTGATGGCAGCACAAACAACTCTACCTACCCAAGAGCCGTACAATTACCCCAGGGAAGAACAGCAATATCGATAGATGTCGGAAATGCACACAGCTGCGCTATTCTCGATGATAGTAGTGCAATGTGCTGGGGGTGGAACGATTACGGCCAGCTCGGTGACGGCACCACAAACAACAGTTCGACTGCCGTAACCGTCGTGATGCCATCTGGACTAGGATTGGCCGAAATATCGGCGGGTGCCCGTCATACCTGCGGGGTCGCGACCAATGCGTCGGTATACTGCTGGGGGGCCCATGTAGAGGGAACACTCGGACTGGGCGAAGGCGTCGACAGCGACGTGCCAGCATATGTCGATCTTGGTGCCGGTAGACACGCTTTGATGAGCGAGAGAGACAATGACGACGATGGGATAGTCAACATCCTCGATCCGTTCCCCGAAGGCTGCATCCCCGGGACCTACGATGCAAACGGGTATTGCCTCGATGCCGATCCAGGACACTACGCTGACGGGGTTCATCCCTACGAGCAATTCCCATGCAGCCTTGGGACATACCAGCCAAGCTTCGGTCAGACAGATTGCATTGATGCCAGTGAAGGCAACTTCGTTGGGAATGCAGGCTCTTCTGCTCAAACCACCTGCGAAGCCGGTAGCTACCAACCGGATTCAGGCCAAACCTCCTGCTTACTCGCTGAACCGGGCAACTATGTTTCGGACGAAGGATCAATTCGTCAGAATCAATGCTCTGCAGGATCCTACCAACCGTCATCAGGAGCAACTGGGTGCAATGATGCAGACCCGGGATACTTCGTGATAGGTTTCGCCTCTGTGGAGCAGACTCCCTGCCTGCCGGGGACATACCAGATACTGTCCGGAGCGAACTCCTGCTTCCAGGCAGGAACCGGATTCTTCGTCCCAGATGAGGGCTCAGATTCCCAACAGCAATGCCAATCGGGCACATATTCCTCCCAACTGGGGCAGGCAAATTGCACCGTGGCCTCACCAGGACACTTCGCAGATGGGTTGCAGCAGACCTCGCAGTCCCCGTGCCAACCGGGTGAATTCCAGTACTCACCCGGGCAGTCATCTTGCTTGGAGACTTATCCGGGATACTATACCGATCAGGAGGGTTCAGCCGACCAGAACCCATGCGAAGCCGGGAGCTACCAGCCGGATTCCGGCCAGAGCTCTTGCATTCTCACTGAGGCCGGATACTACTCGGCAGCAGCAGGGGCGACCTCCCAGACACAATGCCAGAATGGGACCTATTCCTCAGAGCCAGGACAGGCTGCCTGCACCCCTGCCGAACCGGGTTACTACGTAGACTTGGATGGCGCCATTGGCGCTACCCCCTGCCCCCCCGGACAGTTCCAGTCCGAAAACGGGTCTTCGGGATGCGAGTCCCCTCCTCCCGGGCAAGTGGCTAGCCCGGATGGTTCGACCACCTCAGCTTGCCCCCCTGGGAAGTACCAGCCAGGTGGACAAATGAACTGCATAGAAGCATCTCCGGGTAACTACGTAAACCAGTCCGGGGCATCTTCGCAAACACAATGTGAAGCAGGGTCATTCCAATCCCAACCGGGTCAGTCCGCATGCGAGTTGGCCAGCCCAGGCAACTACGCAGATTCGACTGGTTCGACCAGCCAGACCCCTTGCTCCAAGGGTGAGTACCAGTCCTTCGGCGGGCAGGACTCCTGTACGCCTGCCATGCCTGGAAACTACGTCCCAGAGGAGGGGGCCCTATCCCAGACCACTTGCAAACCCGGGAATTACCAACCAGATGGAGGGGCGGACAGCTGCACTCCCTCGGACCCCGGCAGCTTTGTCTCGGATCCGGCCGCGATTTCGCAGAACCCATGCCAACCCGGGACATACCAATCGGCAGAGGGGAAGATTGCCTGCCTGCCAGCGGATCCCGGTAACTACGTTTCAGAGACAGGCTCAACCGAGCAGTCAAAGTGCCCATCCGGAACCGAGCAGGAACTCGGCGGGCAGACTGCCTGCGACCCCATCGAGAGGCCCCTTTGGCTGACCATCCTTATGTTCGGTGTCCCTTCGATCGTAGTCGGCACTATGGCAATCCTCTATATCGGAAACAAGAAGAAATCGGAGGGCGGCCAGCGTGGAAAGGCATACATGTACTCAGAGGACATCAGGAAGTAGTACTTTCAACAGACGCACCAGTTATGTGAAACGCTCCTTCAGGGAACCCCATGAGGGATTACCCCGGAGACAGAGTTGACCTACGCAGCGACACAGTCACCCAACCAACTCCGAGGATGAGGGAAGCTATGGCGAAGGCCATCGTAGGTGACGACGTCCTGGGGGATGATCCCACCGTAATAGAGCTACAGAACAGGTTGGCAGGGATGCTGGGAAAGGAGTCAGCCCTTTTCGTACCCTCTGGAACCATGTCCAACGCGATCGCAATCAAGGCCCAGACGAGGCCAGGGGATGAGATCGTAACTCATCGCAAGAGCCACATCTACCTGTACGAGGCCGGGGGATATGCCGCCCTTGCCGGTTGTTCCGTCTCCTTGGTAGAGGGGGAAAGGGGGCAGATGTTGCCAGATGACGTGCAAAGAGCCATCCGAAAGGTAGCAGGAAGCGACTCGCATTATCCCGACTGCAGTTTGGTGTGCGCCGAGAACACTGCCAACGTCGGTGGTGGTTCGATTTACGATCAGGGAACCCTGGATTCCATTTGCGAAGTCGCACACAGGAACGATTGCCGAGCTCACCTAGATGGCGCTCGGATGTTCAATGCAGTTGTTGGCAGCGACTCCGATCCCGCTAGGATGGTCAGGGACTTCGACACCATCTCCGTCTGCCTCTCCAAGGGTCTGGGTGCCCCGGTAGGCTCGGTCCTTGTAGGAGATAGCGAGACCATTGCCGAGTCTCACAGGTGGAGGAAGATGTTCGGAGGCGGCATGAGGCAGTCAGGGATGCTCGCTGCAGGAGGGCTTTACGCTCTGGAGAACAACGTTTCGCGACTCTCCGAGGATCATGCCAGAGCTAGGTCGCTCGCTGAGGCAGTCAACGATATGGATAGATATTCGGTAGATCTCGGAGCCGTACAGTCGAACATGGTCTATGTCGATTGCGATGAGGGTGGTGCGAAGGACCTGGTCGAAAGGCTGTCCGAGAGGGGTGTAGACGTGCTAGACCTGTCCGAATCAACAGTAAGGGCCGTCGTCCACCTGCACATCACCGACGAGGACATAGATGGGGCGATAGAGGCATTCGAAACCTCACAATAACACGTAAGCGTTCAATAACCCGCCCACTTCGAGATATTTGTGAGGCAGTTAGCGGCATTCCTCCTGACGGCACTCATTGTACTGCCGATTCAGGCTTCAGCAGCCAGCGAGAACCTCTGGGATGATGCTAGGATAATCGACGGGCAAGACGCATTCGCCGGAACCATCGGGGGGATATCTGTCGGTCTCACAAACGCCACCACCGATGCGTCTATCTCATCCGGAATTTCCGAATTGCCCAGCATCGTCGAGGTGTACACCGCTACTTGGTGCTTCAACTGCATCAAGACAGAACTGGCCTTGGACGAGGCGATTGGTGATCAGGACGTGACTAGGATCCACTACCACAGATACCTCTACGAGACACTGGACCCATTCGGAAGCAACTCGACAGACTCCAGATGGATCGACGCCTATGGGCGGGGCTCGGTACTGTCTAGCGAGACGCCCGTCTTGGACGGAATGGAACGGGCAGCCCCATCCAAGGTTTTTGACGGTGAGAGAATGTATACTGGAATCAGCACCAGGTCCAACAGCTTGGTTACCGACTATTCAACCGCACTGGCACTGGGTTCTAGCCATCCATTCGAACAAAACAGCTCATTCTCTCTCTCGGCAGATAGGGAAGGCGATTCGGGGGTTTTCTCCTTTGCTTGGAGCAATATGATTTCGTCATCCATCGAAAACTGGGAAGTCAGTGGCTGGCTGCTGTTCGTTGAGGATATCGCCAACTTCCCAGATGGAAGCAACGGGAAGGGAAACTACAGCCACGTCCTCCACGAGGCAGTCAACATCGGTTCGGACCAAATCGGCTCAATCCTCATCGACCCCCCGAAGCCTTGGGATGGGGATGATATGTCTGTGATCCTAGTGGTGGATTGGACAACTCGCTCCCCCAATAGCGGCAATTCATTGCCAGCACCGGCATTATCCACGCTACTATGTATGCTCGCCGCATTGGTACCAAGGCGCAACGGGGATTCCGGGCCATTGCAATGAGTGCTAACAGTTGGGTTGAATAACCCCCCCGAGCATGGTCAACGCTCGGAGATGACATGTTGTTGGCGCCAAGGGAACACTGTGTGACTAGTGAGGAGGTTCCCAGGGGTGCCATACCTGAATGGCTCAAAGAGCAGATCAGGCGTCAGTCATTGGGAACCCCAAGCACATATTCAAATTCCAACGGACGAGTTCTGGTAATCTACCCCACCGAGAAATCTAGAATGCAAGTACTGTCATCAATCGATCTTCAAGGAGCAGTGGACCGAACCCTGCATCACACAATCGAGTCACTGATTCATTCTCTAGTCACCGATCTCAGGCTCCCTCGAGTGATGTCGAAGAACGGTCCACTGATGTCCGTAATTCACAGCGAGTGCAGAAAGGAAGCGGCAAGGCTGGGCTTTCCACTCATCAACCCACTTCCCGACATGAAATGGGGCAAGGGGAAGACCGAGGCCCTGGCTGCACTCCACTACCAGCTTTCTAGGGAGATGGTAGTAGAGGAGTGGGATGGTCCCGGAATAGCGACCTTCAGGAGGGTTATCGAACGTCTAGAGGGGAAGCTCCGGTTCACTCATCCGGATATGGCCGTTGTCCGAATAATCGACTCATTAGAGAGCGGAACCATTCCGTTCACAGTCTCCGATATCGATGGAATCATCATGCTAGATCACTCTCCGGTGATTTGTCGAGCTCACACCGAGATGCTCTTGTCTCTGTCCAAGCATCGCCCAATACACCAACTCGCACATCCCGGAAACTTCCGTCTCGGCCACCATGGGAACCTTCTCGTCGATGAGCATCCAGTGAAAGACCCGAAGGATCTGCCGCGCTGGGTCCCCCACGACAGGACCCCTAGAAAAGAAGCCCCCACGGAAGTCAAAAGGATCCTCCTCAGGAGGGAGGTCCATTCTTTCGAAGTCGCAGCCCGATTGGTTTCAGAGAGACTCAACCAAGGGGACGCAGAGGTTATCATCGTCGATCCTGCTGTTGAAAAAAATAGGCACAGATGGGAACAGATCCTTGGGGTCATCGGAATTAGCATGGAGAGGAGAGGCGAACCCCCCTCGTCCCATCCAATTTGTCACTGGATATTGTACCTCGCAAACTTGGCACACGGGTCTGACGCATTTTCACTTGAGAATCTTAGAGCCCTGTCACTTCAGACATCAGTCACCCCTTTTGTGATCCCTTCAGAGCACCCCTCAGAGTCAGAAATCACCCCTTCCGCAGATTCCGAGTTACTTACAAAACTAGCTAGGAATGAACACGTCCTAGGCGGGCCGGGGGCTCTTTCCAAATGGATAGAGACACTTTCCCGACCGCCCTCCAATGAGAAAGATGGCCCAATAAAGGAAGCATCACAATGGTGGCTCCTCTGTTTGGCGAATTCCCTTTGGCCACTACTCCGTGGTCCGGACAGGGATCTAGTACGTGACTTGGGCCAACCGATTGGATGTCACACAGGTGAGCCACTCCCACTCCCAGACATCGCATCAGATGGCGATGGATGGCTGCAGAACACACTTTCACTGATCGATCTTGATTCCGAGATGGAGCGCTACAGAGGTCGGGGTCTCTCTCCGGCAGCAGCAGTCCAGGCCCTTGTTCGTGACAGAGAGGCCCTAAGAGAGATGCAGCGTAGATGCGGCCAAGAAATCCCAATGCTAGGCCACGATTGGCTGGACGAACTAATCTCACTAGCCGAACAATCCTCTGCGATCACAGGTGGCCCAAACTTCTCAGGGAATGTTTCGGTCCTGAGTCCAGAAGAGGCCCTTGGCTGCACATCCGAACTCATAGTGCTAGCGAACCTATCCAGCTCTTCCTGGGACCTCAGAGTCCCCAAGGCACCGTTCCTAGGGGAGGAGGAACGCCATTCATTGGGGATTCTCAGGCCCGACAGCCCAATCAGAGATGCCAGGCACAGCTTGCAGCATATCTTGCACGCTTCTCCTGAGGTGGTAATTCTAGATCCAAGCATGGATGAAACCGCGCCGCCAGCTGCACCAATCAGGGAATGGGCCCGAGACTCTGGGATAGAAGGAAGCGAGTGGGGAGCCTACCAAACCCCCGAACTAGAAACCTCTCCCAGAGGCTCCAGGCAGGCCGATGGCTTACTTATCAGAAAGGGCAAGACACCAACCAAAAACCCAATCAACCCAAGCGCAGTATCCATCCCAACAGACCCCCACGTCCAGAGGGACCGCGAAAGAAGGCAGCCCGCCATTGCCGATATTGATGGGTACCTGCCTGACGACGCCAGAAAGCACATCTTCTCCCTCGATGGCCTCAAATTCCATGGAAAGCCCCCATCTGGAGTCGAAACCCCCAGGACCAATCAAAGATGGCCAGTGGTAGGGGGGATATTCGGTGGAAAAACAACTCCCTCGATCGACCCGAGACCACTATCTCCAGTTTCAACCAGTTCATCGGTGAGCGACTCTAGACACGGGCACTCGGGAGACTCCTCACAGCATGTTTCTGTTTGGTCACCAACCAGACTTCAGACATGGTTGCGATGCCCTAGGATGGGATGGCTGTCCAGAGAACTGGGAGCAGGTAGGGAAGAATTGCAGGGAGAAGATATCGACAGCAGGACATACGGCGAACTCCTACACAACGTACATCACGACGTCATCGCACAAATACTGGGCTTTCCAACCAGCGAGGAACGCGATTTCGATGAAGCATCTGGACAAATCAGCATACAGAGATCAGGATTGCATCCGAACGAGATCATGAAGGTCGCCCTCGAATCACTGGACTCCAGAGCCCCATGGCTGGAGAGGTCAGACGCGGTGTCCACCCAGCGACTAAGGTCGTTGACTGGAATGACCAGAGAGGATTGGAGCAGTTGGCTCGCAGATCCTTCACCGATACCTCCTGCTGGTAGGGTGGGAAGTATTGTCGCAGCAGAACTCGAGATAGGGGACTCGGCCCCAGTTTCCATCGAGTGGATGATCGGGAAAGATGACTCTGAGGACGTGGAGATTTCCATCCCCAACGAGCTTTCTAGTGAGGACGGCATCCAGCCAATCAAGGTCAGGGGGTGGATAGATCGAGTCGACCTGCTTCCACATGACTTGGAGTCTGGAAAGTGGATCAACAATGACGGGGACGACAGCGTCGCACCAATCAGAGTTCACGGCTCAGGATGGAAGCCCAAGAGAATCGTCGCAATCAGGGATCTCAAGACCTCCGAAACGGCCTTGCCTAGGAATCGCCATTACAAGGGCCTCCTCGAAGAACTGCAACTTGCAATTTATGCCAGAGCATGGGAGGAAGCCCACCCAGGGGACTTGGTTCTTGCAGCAGGGATCTCTGTGATTGGACACAAATCAGAACACCTTCTCGAGGTTTCCTCCCAATACTCCGACTCTCAGAAGGGAATCAATATTGGGACTAGATCGACAGTTACTTCCGCATCACACAGGTTCGCAGACGAGGATGAGGAAACTCAGAGCGACCACTTCAGATCATGGCTGGCACAAAGGCTCTCAGTGGCTCTGAAGGTAGCTTCCAACGCCAAGTCAGGAAAGGTGCACCCGACTCCATCTCCAGGGGTATGCGGGTATTGCCCAGTTAGAGAAACCTGCAATGTTAGGATGGAGGGAACATTCTGATCCGACTAAACACCGCTCAGCGCCTAGCTCTGAACCTCGATTCACACATCGTTATTGACGCGGGTGCTGGCACCGGCAAGACAAGCACCATAGTTGACCGGGTCATAGAGCACTACCTCGCCACTGACCAAAGGGCAACCAGACTTCTACCCAAGCCAGCCCGACCTTCGAGCGTGAGCGGTGGAATGGTCACTGCACCCGCATCCGAGCGAATCAACCTGCAAGACTGGGAGGGGCTCCTCCCAGGAGAAGTCGTCCTGCTGACATTCACAAACAGAGCCGCTGACGAGATGAAGGACCGTCTTCGGAGGGCAATTTCAAGGATCAGCCCAGGTCCTCTGGGCGACGACGGCAACCATCGGTATGACCCGAGAGTAAAGAGCCAAGGATTCGTAGAGCAACTCCTCACACTTCTCGAAGATGCACCAATCGGAACCATCGACTCTTTCCTCTCTCAGTTAGTATCCCCATATCGTGGAAAACTGGGGGATGCACTCAGTCGAGAGAACGTCTCAGATGCATCAAGGGCAATATTGGTCGAGACTGCACTCAGGACCATTTGGAGACTTGCGAGCGAGAGAACCCGCATCGGAGATGCGGTTGATGCTGGAATACCATCCGAAATCGCATCGGAAGTCCTCTCCGCAAGGGACAGAGTAGCTCGCCATTACTCCGGCAGGACCTCTGCGGACAGGGTCCTCAGAACACTAGTTGGAAAATCAGTATTCGTGGAGGAGTCCTCTCGCAAGATTATGGACGAATCGGGTAACGTGGATCGTAACAAACTGCTAATGACGATCATGTCCTCTGTCGACAAAGGAGAGATTGCAAAACAGGCCCAGAGACTTCACTCAGTTGTCACAGACATTTGTGAGACGATCAAGGAGTCCCTCCAATCACCCTCTGCGGTCGGGTGGTCAGTCGAGACTCGTATGGCGTCTCTAGACGAGCTTGACAGAATCGGCCCACCTTCCGACGAATGGGGGAAGCTTTGCTGGATGGGGCATGTTCTGACTTGCATTGTCAGCCCCTCAACACTGATGGGGAAGGAGATGAAATTCTTCCCAAGAATGAAGTTCCCATCGGACTCTTGGTTAGCAGGAATTAGAAGTTATGCGGAAATAAAGGACAAGAATATCAAGTCCGAATACACATCCATGATGAAGTCGAAAATAGCAGAGCTAGAACGAATCTGGTCCGATGACTTGGGAAGCATGATACTGCACTTCGTGAGAACCGCAATCACTCTTGACGAATCCAAGCCCCCCGAGGTACCAATAGATTGGGAACAGCCCATTCGGGCCCTCCCAGTAGAAATCCCAGAGAGGCTGGAGAACCCAAAGAAGAACCACCATTTCTCCTTAGAGGCAGAGATACAGAACCTTCGCGACCTCCATCTCCTGCATCTGGGATTCCAAGGAGTCATGAAGAATCTGAAGCAGCGGGAAGAGGTCCATGACTTCGATGATATCCAGAGGCTAGCAGGGGATCTACTACTAGCAAACTGCCCAGAGGTTTGCAGGGTATTCTACCACCCCTCCGTCCAGGG
>CBFIAW010000002.1:0-59201 GCA_965660655.1 Candidatus Thalassarchaeaceae archaeon
TTGCGGACAATAGCAAAGAGGGATTCAATTGTGAGTATGGTTGCTGAAGGCTCGATTTCACCAAGTGGATCACTGTCTACTTACCAGCCCAAAGTAGCAGAGATGGGAGAGCTTCGTAGGAAGAAGAGAGAGTTATCCGATACGGATGATGTGGCCGAGCTTCTAACATCTGAGATCACTCATACGCCGATTGTAGGACTAGTCGTTCTAGCGATTGTGTTGACCAGTTCAACCCTGAGTGCGGCTATGGGCTCGGGGCCATTGATTCTGGTTGCTTCGGGGGTTTTCTGCTGCATCATCGTTTTCCTGATAAGGAGCCGAACTAGAGGGCTAGAGTTAGAATTGCCTCACTTTCTTGGAATGGAGATGCCGATTGCACTGACAATAGCCGGTGTATGCACGATTCTGGTATCGGGACATGTTTTCCCACCCGGTGGCAGTCCGCACAAGTTGCTAGACATGGCTGTTGCTTCTGTACTGGTGTTGGTTCTATTGATGATCTCCCTGTTGCATCAGAAGAATCTTCTAGACAGGATTTCTATCGCTATTGACTGGTTTATTCTCCCACTATTATTGGCTCGTCTGGTGGCGGTTGCTTTGGGAGGGGCTCTTCCCCCTCCAATGCTGGTGGATCCATTCGACGGCGATCAATTAGAATGGACTGGTCCGTGGTTGCTTCTGGAATCTATTCTAGTCCTGTGTGTTTTGGTTGGTTACTGGGTGGATGAGAAAAAGAAATCCCTGGGCAGGGAGAATAGGGACAGTGGCATTGGGATTGGATTTCGTTGTTTGGCGATTGTGATGTTGTCTTTCGGGCCTGCGGGACTGCTTGCTGCTTCTAGTGCCTGTTTTCGTAGTATTAGGAATTCCCAACCATCGGGCCTCGGGGTTGCCCTTCCCGCTGGAGTTCTAGCTTGTTTTACTCTCCTGGCTTGGAATGGGTCATTGCTGGATTCTTTCGGCGAACTGGTTCTGCTTCTTGGAGTGGTGGTTATGGTGGCTTGTGCGCTCTCCGTCCCGCTTAATCTGGAGAAGTGGACCATTACTCTGGCTGTTGATGGTCATTTGTTCGTAATCTCGGGGGCAATCCTGGTGGGGGTGGTGGGTGGGTTCGAACTCCCGATACTTCTGATATTGATGTCGACCACGGTATGGGTTGTCGGTATCCTGCAACTTAGGAAGGGGCTGAGGGTTTGGGGCCTTGCAGATTTAATCGCGGCTCTCCTCTGCTCGTTTGTATTTGCTTCCAAGGGGGTAGATCAGTACGATATTTTACTGGGGATGACTGCTCTGGCGCTGGAGTTAGGAATCATTGCTTGGCTCGGATTATCAAAACAGGATGAGTTGCGCGGGGACTAGTCCCGAAGTGCCAACGTTGATGACGGGCGGACAATTCTACAGTCTCGTGACGAGGTCGTGGATATCGGACACCCCTGACGAGGTTGAGCATCCCCCCATACCTCTAGGACTAAACAAGATGGCCGTACCAAGGGCGGCACTAGTCCTGTCAGTAATCACTGGATTGGGCCTGTTAGTGTCCACCGTCTGGGTGGGCCTATCGGCAAAGGCATTCCTAGATGATTTAGAAGCATCTTTCGGGACCACCGATGTCGAAATTCTGAAGGAAGACGGGCGTTGGTTATGGGAAGTTGGGCTGCTTTTTGACACGTGTTCCCCCAGAGAAGATGACTGGCAGTGGCCGGATTCCCTTGCAGAACAAGATGATGTTTTTCTTCTCCCGGGAGAGCTTCGTTGTGACTGGCAGCATCAGGGAGAAGGGGATACTGCTAGCATAGTGGTTCACAATAGGGCAAATCAGACTCTCAATCTTGTATTGGAGATTAGTGGAGGGGGAGTAGTCTTCTCTGCGAATAGTCAACCATATGTAATAATCAACGAGTTGGGGGCGAATGACAGCACCATTATGGAAATTGAGCTCATTGAGTCGGTATCTGAGCGAGAGATTAGCGTTACAGCCACTCACATTTCTGTTCTTCAAGCCCAAGTTAGATTGGATGTCAGCATCTTTCAGGGGACTGAGAGCAGGGACATCCACATCCAAGAAGGTGATTCTGTGGAAGTTCACTATACAGTATGGGATGCAGATACAGGCGAAGAGTTAGATGACGGGGTTTGGGTGGAAACTGCTGGGGAACCAGTGGGTTCGATCGAAGGTTTTGGTTGGTCAGCGATTGGACTTGATATCGATAATGACAGGGGAGGTGGTTTTCCACTCATTGATACCGGGACATCTCACGTGACACTCCTCCCACCGCCAATAGCATATGGAAATAGCGAGGGTCACGAACTAGAGGAGACTTGGCTGAGATTCGAATTGAAGTTGGAGAGAGCGCCAATCTCTGAGTAATTGTCGCGAAAGTGACTTGACTAAGTCCCAACGGGAATGGTCATGGAAGGAGAGGAGCATGTGCCCATCGTTCCATCAAAGAGGGGGGTGACCAATGCGAAAAAGAATATCAAACCAGAGGCTTCCAGAAAGGGTGAGCCCGCATTCTTCATGAACGAGGGGATGAAGAGGCTATCCACCCCGTGGTCTGTTGCCTCCATCAGGGCCGGACAGGTTGACCCTCTTTCCCTACCTGCGGGAGTGATACTTGACGCAGCTGTTGGCTCAGGTGTTCAACTGATCGCTTTCTCCAAGATCCTGAAGAGGCCGGCACTAGGCATTGAATTGGACAATGAGGTAGCCAAGCTGTGTGCTGCAAATATGCAACTCAACTCTGAAGGCGAAGTGCAACGCTCGTTAGATCGAGTCTTAGTGGGAGATGGACGTGCTGCTGAATCTGCAATTACAACATACTGGACCAGCCTAAGGGATTCTGGTACGCGGGCCCACCCCCCCATAGCAATGCTTCACCTTGATCCGGCTAGGCCAAGGGATGCACAGAACCACAGCCTTGACGAGATGGAGCCAAATATCAAGGAGGTTCTGAAGGCCTGGAGCGCCCGTTTACAGGTTGGACCTAAGGGTCCGGCGGTGCTACTGGATCTATCGCCTAGACTGGATACTGTACAACGAGCCATGGTCGATGGCATCCTTGAGACGACCTTTCCCGGAGCTTCATGGACATGGGAGTGGCTTAGTAGAGGGGGTGGAAGAATTGACAGGCTCTCGGTCTGGATTGGTTCTCTTTCATCGAATAGTTCGAAAAGATGCATCAGAGTTGGGAGGAAGAATATCATTGCAAGCATCGAAGGAGAGGGAGCGGGGGCTAACACATCTCCGTTCAATAGCGTACTGGAAATCCCTCGAGGGGCCTACTTGACGATAGTCGATCCAGTGCTAATAGAGAGTGGCCTCCAAAACTCCTGGCACAACAAGGCAGTTGCGAGTGGAACTGGGTCATCTTGGGTTAGAACAGAAGGAAGAAGGCCGATCCTAATCCATACTGATGAGATCTCGGAAGATGATGGGGTTCGGGGATTCGTTGTAGCTACCGGACGAATTGTGCAACACCGACTCTCCGCCCCGGAATTGAACACCATTGACCAAGTTGCATCATCTGTTGCGAAGAAGGGGATTTCGAATATTACCCTTAGATGCAGTCTGGACCCAGAAAAACATCCAACCCTCCAGAGGAGGATTACTAAGGAGTTGAAGGGAGTTGAAGGTACAAAGGGTTTCATGGTTGACATGGACCTGCAAAGGCCCACTGGAACTCAGAAGCTGTATGTCGTTTGCAAGGAGTAGGGGCACTACAAGAAAATGAACATGTCCAATCGGTTCAAATAGGGACTGTAGTTCGCGAGGATGCCCAAAAGGCCACCGAAAGGTGAACACGGGGGAACCGTAATGCCAAAAGTCAACGAAGCAGAACTTGGAGATGACTTCTCTTACATAGTCAGAATTGCTGACACTGACATTGATGGATTGAAACCCATTACCTATGGACTTGCATCCGTCAAGGGTGTTGGAATTAGAACTTCAATGATGATTTGCAGGTTGTCTGGCATAGATGGCAATAGACTAGGTGGCCATCTGTCTACCGATGAACAGGATCAACTAAGGAAGGCTATCGACGATTACGCGACCAATGTTCCTTGGTGGATGGTAAATCGACAGAGGGATTTGGAATCAAATGAAGATGCCCACATCATTGCTAACGAAGTGAGCATGACCAAGGACGATGATGTGGCGAGGCTCGCTGAGATCAAGACTTTCCGCGGAATGAGGCACAGGAGCGGCCACAAGGTCAGAGGCCAGAGACTCAGGTCAAATGGTCGAAGGGGCTCTGCACTGGGCGTCCAGAGAAAGAAGTGAGGTGAGAAAATGGGCGAGCCGAAATTCTCTAGGCCACGGACACAGACTCCGACACATCCTTGGAAGCAAGCAAGAATTGACGAGGAGCATGATCTCAAAGAAAGATACGGACTGAAGAAAATAGGCGGAATGAGGGAGATCTGGAAGGAAAAGTCCGCACTCAGAAGGCACCGAAATCAAGCGATGAAGCTTATCGGCAGGGTTGACTCGTCAGAGGGACACTATGCAAAGGAGATGGAACAACTGCTGGAGTCTCTTTCTAGGAAGGGTTTGCTTCAGACGGGCGCGGACATAGGAGACGTGCTTGAGATAAATGTTGAGCACATGCTTTCCAGGAGGCTGCAATCATTAGTCTACTACAAGGGACTTGCACCTTCCATGAGGGCAGCGAGGAACCTGATCGTTCACGGACATATTTGTATTGGCGAACAGCGGATGACTGTCCCAGGGTATCACGTCCTAAAGGAAGAGGAGGATTCCCTTCAATACAGTTCAAACTCTCCCTTCGGAGATCCTGAACACCCGTTCAGGAAAGACTTGGAGACTATGAGATATCAAGATGAAGACGAGGAGTCCGCAGAAGCCGATGAATCGGCAGATGAGTCTGAATCCTCGACTGACAAGGAGGAAAAGTAATGGGGCACAAAGCAATTCTGCACATTTACAGCACGTTCAACAACGTGCTGATTACAGCTACTGACCTAACCGGCGCCGAGACAGTGTGCAAGGTTTCTGGAGGGATGGTTACCAAGGGCGGTAGTGACTCGGGGGGCCAGTTTGCTGCTACTAGAGCTGCAGAGAAGATTGCTGAGATGCTGTCTGAGAAAGATTTTGACCAAGTCATCGTGAAGTACAGGGGTGCTGGGGGGAATGGGTCGAACAGTGCTCCTGGTGCGACGGCTGCGATTAGGGCATTAACTCGTGCAGGAGTCAGAATAACGAGGATCGAGGATGTAACTCCCATGCCGACTGATGGCACCAAGAGCAAGGGTGGGCGAAGGGGCAGAAGAGTTTGAATTGAGGTGAAAAAATGGTTAAGATCAAGATACTAAAAGAGACAGAAGACAAGATACAGATACTTCTCTCGAAAACCGACAGGAGTTTTGCCAATGCGCTAAGGAGATCCTTGATCTCTGATACGCCCAAGATGGCAATTGACAGCGTCAGATTCCAACTTGGGACAAAAGAGCAAGATGAGGAGATATGGGAGACCACCGGACCTCTTCCGGACGAAATGGTGGCCCAGAGGCTTGCCATGATTCCAATTCCCACAGTGCATGACAAGTTCCACTTCCAAGATGAGTGCCCCAATTGCAAAGATTTGGTGGAAGCAGACAGAGGGTGCTTGGAATGCCAGATGATTTACACCTGTGTGGTATTTGGTTCTGAAGGAGGTCGATGGGTGACCGCTGGAGACATGAAGTATCTCGGAGAAGAGTCTCTGGAGATTCCAGATGAGTACAAGAGCATCCCAATTACCAAACTCCTCAAGGGACAGATGATTGAGTTCTACGCTACTGCTATTATGGGGCGTGGTCGAGATCACACCAAGTGGTCACCGGTATGTGGTGTATCCTTCCATCCGAGAAGGATTGCTACCCTCAATAACAAGAAGAAGGCGAAGATCCTGTGGGACATGGATTTAGAGATCACAGCTAAGGACTTCGACAAGGACGGGAAGTTGAAAGATTTCGATAAGATTGCAACCCTAACCGACGAGTTGAATCATGTTGGAGATGGGACTGAGGCTTCGAGAGATTTCGGTGAAGCAGTGACACTGGAAGAAGTCGCGGGGGAGTTCATCCTGGAATTCGAGACCGATGGATCAATGGATCCGAAATCTGCCTTCCTAAAGGCGGTTGAAGAGCTCGCAGGAAGGTTTGGTTCTCTAGAACAGGATCTTTCGGCCGCGCTATGACTTCCAATAATTCATTACCTCTTCACTGGATGGGTGACTATGCCTACTGCACTCGGTAGGGGACAATGCGGCGGACATATTTCGCTATTCTTCACTATTGAGGATGCCTTCGATGACCCTGTTGAACAGGGCAGCAGAGGTGCCGGGCTTTGCTTGATGGATGGGGTAGAAGCGATAGCCAGAGGAGAAGACGGCGAAGGTGGATTAGCAGTCAGATTTCAAGATGAAAACTATGACTCTTCAATGTATGAAGATGTCCTGGAAGAGTTGGTAAAGGAAATTCCTGAGATAAGGTCCTTCGATTGGGAGTTAAACATCAGGATGTCTTTGCCCGCGTCACAAGGATTTGGTATGTCTGCTTCGGGTGCAATTGCATCTGCAATGTCCATTCAAAGGGCAATTGGGATACCACACGAAGAGTGTCTTCGAAGGTCCTTCGTGATTGCCCACATTGTTGAGAGAAAGAGATCCAGTGGACTTGGGGACACAACAGCTCTTTCTTCGGGGGGTGTTGAAAGGAGAATCGTGGCGGGTTCACCATTTTCTGGCAGTTTACTCGATCGGGGGCCAGGGATATCAGAGGGGTGGGCAGCCGAAGTCCCGCTTCTTCTGACTTGGAGGGAGAGGACTGGGAAACATACCTCGAACTACATCGATAACGCTGACTGGAAACTGAAAATTAGCGATGCGGGAGCATCCGCAATGGAAATTATTGAGAGTGGTCAGTGGAATTCAGACAGATGGACCGAACTTATCGAAAGGTCACTTATCTTTGCCTCTGAAAGTGGATTAGAGGATGATGCATCGAGATCTGAGATAATTGACTCAGCAAACAGAGCGATTATCGAGTCTGGTTTCTCTGGGAATCTTACAGCACTGCTTTGCATGTTGGGGGAGAGTGTTGCGATAGTCCCAAATGACCACCAAGACAAAGGTGAATGGGTTGAGGATCTTTCTTCGGCTCTAGAGAGTAATGGCTTCTCCACTTTCTCAAGTAGAATCGGTTCTCTGAGGTAGTTGTCTCAGGACTTCGAATTCTGGTGGAATTCCTCAAGTGGTTTCAAGTCCAAGGGACTGGAATCTAGCTTTATTGCCCCTCTCAGTCTTAGTCCATCGCAGAACCCATGCCGGTAAACAATGGCTCCCTGTCCGTATTCTGCAACATACCTGTCTACCTGCTTCTGAGTTTTCTTCTTCGGGAACTTTAAATCTGCACCAAAGAAGTGCTTTGCATCAATCCAAGCACATGGAACTCCATTGATTCTGACATCATCGAGGAGAAGGAGGTCTGGGGTAATTATCGCCCTGCCTTCTTCCCTCTTCTGCTCTTTCAGAAGGTCTTCCTGGCGACGGAATCTGACTCCTAATGAGTCGAAATAGCCACACAGAATTTCCTCAAAGACCTCGGCCGCAGTCTGAGTCTCCGTTTGGTTTACCGAACTTACCCTGTCTACTGACTCAGCGAGTTCAAACTGTTCCATGTCCCTTTTGTTTAATTTCGAGGGGTTCTTGTTTAGTGTATCCTTGATTCGGGTCTTTGTCCATCCACGTCCCGTCAGTATAGCTCTGAATGTATTGACTGGGGGTGCATCGAACCTCTTCGAAAGAGCGATGACGCTTTCTCCGGAGTCGTACCTCCTGCTGAGTTCATTGGATCTACGCATCAACTTTGAGTGCGAATATACGCTCTTTTCCTGATTTAGTGCTGCCCTTAGTGAAAGAGCCTGCTCCAGGGTGATTGGCAGGCCGTCAAGCTTTACTGCAATCTCCTGGACTCTTTCCTCGGGAAGGAATCCGAATTCCCCGGGGATGCAGGCTATCTTCCCTGCCTTACTCTGGACGTCCCTGGCGACTGCTTTGGTTTTCCATTTGATTTCGACTTTCTCCGGGGGTGGGTTGATTTCTTTTGGTATCCCCATCGGTCTGGGACTTACTGTGAACCTCTCTAGGGCCCTTTCAATCTCCTCCGATCTTGCGCCCGTGCCGTTCCTCTTTGGAGGATTATTTTCCGTCCTTGGACGGCGGCGGCGCCTCCGACGCCCTCGACGTCGCTTGGCACTCTCGTCTTCACTCAATGGCAATGCCAGATGTCGGAGCCCCATGAACCCACCGTGTCAAAGACTACTTTCGCATACGGGCGTAGAAGTCATAGAAGTAATCACGGATTGGCCATGGAACCAACATCATCGCTGATGCCAATGACCATGGAAAACTAAGTTTCCCACATGCCCTCCAGATGGCCGCACTCTTCGAATACCAATCTCCTCGTTTAGAAATGAGGAAAATAGAGTCGATGCCCTCGAGCCTCTTTGGGATCGCCCTCATGATTTCCAGACCTTCGGAACTATTCTGTCCAACCAAATTTATCCTTGATTCTGGATCCCTCCTTCGGATGAATTCGGCCCATCGGACGCATTTGCTGCATTGATCATCGAAGAGGATGACATTTGGATTACTAGAAGACATTCTTCACCTAGACAAAAGCTATTCCCGGTTCTAGAGGAAATGCGAATCTGGCCTTCCCACCCACGTCCTCGGATTCTCCTACCGAGTGTACCTCGATTGAATCGACCCCAAGAGCGGAAGCAATGAAATCGGAGTTCTCCTTGATTACTTCGACCTCATTAATTTCCTCGGAAATTAGAGCCCTCTCCCCCTCTAACCAAGTGTGGATTCTACCTCGCGTCTTCTTCCCCCCAATGGTGATAGAGTTCCATGTCTGGAATACTTCCCCTCTTGTGGATTCGTCCTTGAAAGCCTCCAGGGACTTAACATGAGATTGTCCCTTTTCTTTGAAGTCAAATCCGGCTTCGTGAAGACTGATCGCCTCTGAGGCTAAGTCGGATTTCCATGCTGGCGAGGTTTGTATCACGACTCTCGTGATTTCATTGTCTGAGTACCTCTCTGCAAGGGCTCTGAGATTTCTTCCGCTCGAGATTATTTCTTTGATGTAATTCTCAAGTGCCAAAACTCGAACGTCATTAGAATCATGTTGAAGAACGGGAATAACAAACTTCGCTAGGAGATCTTCTCGGCCTAATTTCTTCCAGAATTCTTCAGCGATGTGGGGTGTTGCAGGAGCTAGCATGGGGATCCACCCATGCAAGAAACTCATAGCGGTTATTCTATCACAGCCCCCCCTTCGTAAATACCAGTTCCAATCCGATAGCATCTCGAAGTGGCTTACCATCACCCCCTCTCGAAGGCTTACATCCGACATGACTTCGATCCACTTCTTCTGATTGGCCCTCAATCTGGACATTAACCAATCGTCGATCTTGGAAGGTGAGTCTGAGAATTCTAATGCGGTATCGACTCCATCAATTAGAGAAAACATCTGACGGTTGTTTGCTTCAAGAGCGCTGTCAGACCAATCCATCCCTGCCTCTGGGTTTGCTCCAAACAGAATGAATAGTCTGACAGTGTCAGCTCCGAATCTAGATATCATCTCCTCTGGACTAACTGTGTTCCCCAATGACTTACTCATCTTTGCTGATCGACTGGAGAGTGGTTTTCCACATGATGGGCAATCCAAATCGAAGTTGTCGACGTGATACTCGGAATTGCAATCACCGCAATATGGCGCTGGTGCGTTAAGCATACCTTGACAGACAAGCCTACCGAATGGCTCACCAACTTCATTCATCCCTGCGTCTCTGGTGAACTTTGTAAAAAATCGAGCATAGAGGAGGTGCATTACCGCATGCTCAATTCCTCCGATGTACAAATCTACTCCGCCCCCCATCCAGTAGTCTACTGCTGGACGGTCGAACGGAGCTGATTCGTTGTTTGCATCGCAAAACCGCATGAAGTACCAGGAAGAGTCGTAGAACGTATCCATGGTATCTGTCTCTCTCTTTGCTTCCCCGCCACAAGAAGGACAGTTTGTCTGAACAAAGGAATTGTGAGATTCTAGGGGATTACCACTTTGTTCCTCAGTGAAGACAACGTCAAGTGGGAGTTCCACTGGTAGATTTTCCCGGGGAACCGGGACGATTCCACAAGATTCACAATGAATCATGGGGATTGGTGTCCCCCAGAATCTCTGTCTGCTCAGTAGCCAGTCCTTCAATCGGTACTCCACAGTTCCATGGCCGGAATTTTTCTTCTCGAGAGCGGCAATAACCGAATTCTTTGCTTCGTCTCCAGAAAGTCCGTCGAATCCTTCTACAGGGGAATTTACCATTGGCCCATATCCCTCGAAGGCCTGTCTGAGTGGTGAAGAAATATCTGATTCTCCTTTTTCGGCGAGGACTTGTCTAATCTCGAGATTGTACGCTTTGGCAAAATCAAAGTCTCGCTGATCATGCCCTGGGACTGCCATAACCGCGCCGGTTCCATAAGACGACACAACGAAGTTTCCAGCATATATCGGAATCTCCTCATCATTCATTGGATTGATTGCATGCTTACCTAGGAAAACTCCTTTCTTTTCCTTGAGCATGTTTATCCTCTCAAATTCGGACATTCGTGCGCACTCGTCTCTAAGGTTTCTCCATCCTTCTTCCCAATCGGTACCCAAGCACAACTCCTCACAAAGTGGGTGCTCGGGCGACAGTGTGACGAAGGTGACTCCAAAGATTGTGTCTGGTCTTGTCGTGAACGCCCCGATCACCGAGTCGGAACCGACTACTGGGAAGTCAATATGGGCCCCGTGTGAACGTCCGATCCAGTTTCTCTGCATCGTCTTTACATTCTCAGGGAAGGAGATGTTATCGAGTTCGTCCAGTAACTCGTCGGAGTACTCAGTCATCCTGACAAACCATTGGGCCATATCCCTCTGAACTACTTCCAATCCACACCTCCAGCATCTATTGTTCTTAACCTGCTCATTTGCTAGAACTGTGTCACAATCCACACACCAATTTACCGGAGCCATCCTTCTTTCGACTAGTCCCTTCTCATTGAGGGCAAGGAACATCTCCTGGTTCCAACGGTAGTAATCAACATCGGACGTTGCTAAGAATCGTCGCCAATCGTATGAGTAGCCCATCCTTTCCTGATCGGAACGGATGCTTGAGATATTGCTGTGAGTGACTTCATGGGGATGTCCGCCCTCCTTCTTGGCAGCATTCTCAGCAGGCATTCCAAAAGAGTCGTACCCCATTGGATAGAGGACGTTCTTCCCCATTAGTCTCTGAAAGCGAGCCATTGCGTCCCCGATTGAGTAGTTTCTGACGTGACCCATGTGCATGTGGCCAGAGGGATACGGGAACATCTCCAGACAGTAGAACTTAGGTTTTGACTCATCGATTTCGGCCTCGAAAACCCCGGCATCGGACCACTCCTTCTGCCAACGCGTTTCTATCTCTTGGGCGTCGTATGCCATTTGCTCAATCTCACCGCTGAGTATGACTTGTATATGCATTACGACTTTGTTAGATGTCAGCCTCGGAAAAGATATGCTGGCAGACGGGGAGTTCCATTCGGTAATCTGGGAAGACGGAATGGAAGTCTGGGTCACTCAGATGGGTTCACTCATGAATATGAATACAGCCTTCGTTGACAGGGCTAATGGAGTCGTTGCAATCATTGATCCATACGATGCAAAAAGATGGAGTGCAAAACTAGAGGAGGAGGGTTTGGAGCCTACTCACCTACTATACACTCACACACATAGAGATCACGCTGCTGGATTCCCGGGTATGGTCAAGAGGTTTCCAGATCTAGAAGTTTGGGGCCATGAGGATGCGAGAGTACCGAACCTGTTGGGACACATAGTTTTCAGAAATGTAAACTTCACAGATACTTGGCAATGCGCCCCTGGGGAGACTGTTGATTGGTCGGCTGGTTCAATTAGTCTTTCAGTGACTCATTCTCCGGGGCATGCTCCGGGGCATGTTACATTCCATGGTCACGGAGTCTACCATGCCGGTGATCTGCTATTCGTAAGAAGCGCCGGGAGGGTTGATCTCCCGGGAGGCGATCCTCGGGCCCAACAGAGGAGCCTGATGAGGGCAAAAGAGATCCTCATGGGCCTTCCTCCGGACTGGAGGCTCATTCCCGGGCACAGGTATGATAACTTCAAGGGGGACATTCCCGATTGGATAAGCCTAGGTGATGCATTGAAGCACAACTACTTCCTTTCAAATATCACAATGATTGACTAATCTACCTTCTCAGGAGTCGCCTAACCAGGCTGCTTTCTTCATCGAGCGAAGGTGTGTCTTCCTCTCGGACCTTCTTCAGTGCATTGATTGGAACCCAATCATCTGGCACCAGCCTCCATGGAGTTACTCTTGCCATTATCCCTAGTAGAACCTGACTGCCTGGAATCATGAAAACTCTGAGGGGAGGTACGACCAAGCTCAATGCGGCTAAGTCGTCTCTGGCCTGAATCCTCTCATTCCTGCTCACCCTTCGTCCGATGAGGATGCTGGAGAGAGTTTCTGAGGTCCGCTTGAAGTGCTCAGCACCGATTTTCGAGGTATCCCAAGCCTTTTCCACGGACTCACCCCACTTGCTAGGCTCCTTTGCTACCTCCTTGATCTCATTCTGTGATTTATCGGGGAGAGACCGAAAAGCTGTAGCCGTCCCAGTTGCTATCCATGGTAGCCATCTTGCCAAGAATCCTGCGGAGTTCCTGATCCTGCCCATGGAATCACTCGGTCTTGTCTATCCTTTGAGATGAGACGCCCCTCGTCTTCATTTCTTTCCCTACGGTTCCAGATGGCAACACCCCATCCTGCTCCAATGCAGAAAGTGCGGCAATCACAATGCTATTTGTGTCAATCTCGAAGAAGGTGCGTAGTGCCTCTCGAGAATCTGAACGCCCGAAACCGTCTGTCCCTAGAACGACGTAGCGCCCCCCCACCCATCTTTGAATCATCTCAGGGACAGAGGTGATGTAATCTGAAGTGGCGACGGTTGGTGTGTCATCCCCAAAGCATTTCGAAACGTAGGGCCTTGAAGGATGCGCTGGTTCTAGACGCTTTGCCCTCTCGTGTTCCATGCCGATTCGTCGAAGTTCCCCATAGGAAGTAACTGACCAAACTTCGGAACTTATTCCATGATCACGTAATAGGTCAGCGGCGGCTTCTCTGACAAGGTTCAGAATTGGGCCTGAACCTAGTAATCTGACCTTAGGGCCATCCTCCCCTAACTTTTCTACTTGGTAGGCCCCTCGAATAATCCCATCATCGACACCAGCGGGTTTAGGCATCTGCTGTTGGTTCTCATTGTATAGCATGACATAGTGGAATACGTCCAGGTTCCGACCCCACATCTCATCGATTCCATGTCTGATTATTGTGGCAAGTTCGTAGGCATAAGCTGGATCCCATGCGCGGCAGTGAGGGACAGTGGATGCCATCAAGAGGCTATGTCCGTCTTGATGTTGCAAGCCTTCACCGTTCAATGTCGTCCGACCCGCTGTCGCTCCCATGAGAAATCCTCGAGCCCTTGCATCGGCAGCACTCCAAATCTGATCCCCTACTCTCTGAAAACCGAACATCGAGTAGAAAGTGTAGAAGGGGATTGTAGGGGTGTTGGCGTTCGAATAAGACGTTGCACTTGAGATCCATGAAGCTATGGCTCCAGCCTCTGAGATCCCTTCTTGAAGAACCTGCCCGGATTCAGACTCCTTGTAATTAAGCAGCATCTTGTGATCCACAGGGGTGTACTTCTGCCCTCTTGGTGCAAATATCTCGAACTCGCTGAACAGAGGATCCATGCCGAAGGTCCTCCCTTCATCTGGAATGATCGGGACCACCTTGTGGCCGATCTCTGACTTCATTAGATTCCTCAGTAGTCTGACGAAGGCCATGGTCGTAGAAACCTTCTGACCCTCGGGGGTTCCTTGATCGAAGGCTGAGTAGGTTTCCTCACCTGGAAGGTCAGTGGTGATTTTCGAAGGTCGTCTCGAAGGAAGAGGTCCCCCGAGGTCTATTCTCCGTTGAATCAAATACTCGATTTCATCGGACTCATCTTCCAGAGTAATGAATGGGTCGTCTTCGAGTCTTGAGTCATCCACGTTGAGCCCAAGAACATCCCGATAAGCAACTAAATCCTCTAGGTTCATCTTCTTCTTCTGGTGGGTTGAGTTTCTTCCCTTGAAAGAGTCAATCCCCCATCCCTTTACGGTATGTGCAAGGATTACAGCGGGACCGTTTGCAGACAGTGCTGCTTGGTAAGCGGAATGAACCTTGACCGGATCATGCCCCCCTCTAGTCAAATTCTCAATATCTGAGTCGGAAATAGAGGCCCCCAATGCCTGAAGAGATTCACTACCGGAGAACAACTCATCTCGGAACTCACTGACGGGGAGAGTGCTGAGGCGTTGCCAATCTCCATCTGTAATTCCCTCCATCTTCCTCAACAGCTCACCGTTTGAATCACGCTGAAACACCCGATCCCATCCAGAACCCCAGATGACCTTGATTACTGTCCACCCCGCTCCTCGGTACAGTCCCTCCAACTCCTGGATGATGTTGGAGTTTCCTCGTACCGGCCCGTCTAGTCTCTGGAGATTACAATTCACTACGACAACCAAATTGTCCAACTGTTCCCTACCAGCGACTGCTATTGAGGCAATGGACTCCGGTTCATCCATCTCTCCATCCCCCAGGAATGCGAAAACACGACTCTCCGAGGTGTCGGCAAGACCGCGCTGATGAAGGTACTTCCAGAATCTGGCCTGCATCACAGCACCCAGTGGCCCGAGTCCCATGGAAACTGTGGGATACTCCCAGAACTCCGGCATTAGACGAGGATGTGGATATGAAGAAAGCCCGTCTTCGAAGGCTTCCTGCCTGAAGTTTGAGATTTGCTCTCTAGTTATCCGGCCCTCCAAAAATGCCCTAGCATAGATTCCCGGGCTAGCATGACCTTGGATATACAGTGCGTCTCCTATCCCGTTGTGATCCTTTCCTCTGAAGATATGGTGGAATCCGACCTCGTACAAAGTGGAGCTCGAGGCGTAAGTGGAAATGTGGCCACCGATTCCGTCCATTCTCCTATTTGCATCGGAAACCATAACCGCTGCATTCCACAGAACGTGACTCTGAATCTTCTTCTCTATGTTCAGATTTCCGGGGTACGGGATTTGCTGCTCGATTGATATTGAGTTCAGATATGGCGTCCTAGAGGGTGATATATCGATCCCTAGGGCTGAGGCCTCGGACATTAGTTCCTGAAGTAGGAGCCGAGCCCTGGAACTCCCATGGGAGTGAGACACCGTCCTCAATGACTCCAGCCACTCATCGGTCTCTTCTGGATCGGTATCAGGGAGAGTCTGACGAGGTTTGGTGGGGGACATGGGTGCACTACTGCCCCGCAGGGCAGAATCAGCAGCCAAGGCGTGTTTTTTGAATGGGTCGTCGTTCTTATCTGCTCTCAGAGCGGGGCTGGCCCAGGGCCGACCTCGATGAGATGGCACTCGTGCGTTGTCCTCACACCAGCCACAGTGATTGCGGAATCACCCGACACATGCCTCTCCCCTTTCCATTTCCTGACTGTTCTTAGAACGGTCTTGGATCCGGGGGTGTTGTTGGGATCGACCTTTACCTCAACGATTAGTTCTCCAACCTGTCCCAACCAGCCCAAAGCAGCATCTATACTTCTGCGAGCATAACCATGGCGTTGCTCGGAACTGCGTACCCAATACCCCAAGTTCCACGTGGCTCTGTCGGATCTAGTCACTCTATCGAAACCAACCAATCCAATCACATAACCATCCCAAGGACGAATCATGACCCAGTGATGGAGGAGACCGGTTCTTCCCTTACGCTCGGTGTCACCAATGAACTCCTCTATCTGTGGCCTAATATTTTTATCTGGATTTATCCAAGGCATGGCTCTTATGACATCTGGCCATGTTTCTTCGAATGCCTCGACTATCTCTGGGATGTGAGGCTTTGATGCTGGCCTGAGCACCAAGCCCTCGTCGACCCTGATGGATGAGGTTGCCCGCCTGTGCATTGTTTGGGGGGACGAGGCCCTACGCATCAGTTCTGCGTAAACAGAGTTGATTTATGAAATCAGTTTCTCCTTTGCACGGGCCACGTCTGGGTCTTCTGGGTTGGTCTCGTAGGCTGATTCAACCATTCTTTGTGCCTCCGTGTTCCTTCCAATTGACATCAGGAGCTTACCAATTGAGTAGATCAACGAGGGCCTATTGCCCAAATGTGGGCCGACCTCATCTAGAAGGACAGTGGTCTGAGCCGTGTTCTGCTCTTTTGCTGATCTGAATGCTGCTTGGAGTTGTTTGATAATTTCTGGTACAGGCCATTCGTCCTGTTGTTGCCATGGCCAGAAAGAGTGGTTGACTTCCTGATCTAGAGGGTTAGTTGGCTCTCTTTCTACAGACGTAAGGACAGGGGCTGATGGCAATTGAACGGGTGGTTCCGTCGACTCTGGCACCTCTTCTTCGAGGACGGGGGCTGCGGTAATTTTCGGGATGGGAACCGATGGGGCTGATGGAATTGAGTGGCTTATTGCTATTGCTGGGGACTCTTTCGCAAAGGCTTCCTCGAATTCGTCAATCTTCCCATCTCCATCGAAGTCATCGGCTTCAATACCTGCACCTTCGCCGATAGGAGAGCCCGTTTCGTTGGCCTCAATAATCTCGCTGGGAGGCAGTGGTTGGGTGAAATTTGGAGTCTCGGCATTGGGTTGGATCAATTCTATTGTTCGACGGTTCAAGACTTCGTCCTCTTCTTCCTCTTCTTCCGAACTTCTGGGAACTTCGAATTTTTGGACGAATTGAGGGATATCATCTGCTGTAAGTTCGTACTCCTCGTCTACTTCATCGACGGGGGGGGTCATTGAGTCAAAATCTGGCTTTCGGTCCAGTTGGACTTCATCGTCTTCCCCGTATTGGGAAACTTCTACGGTTAAGTCATCAAATGCAAATGAAGGGGTAGTGGGTTCTTCCTCTTCTTCTTCCTCGAACTCGCTCATCAGCTGATCCAACAGGTCTGTAGACTCGTCATCCCCCAGTCCTGAGCTCTGCTGAAAAGATGGTCGATCTATCTGGTAGTAGCATCTCGTGCAGACCTTGGTCCCCTCTTGGTTCGAATGCTGACAAGATGGGCAAATGACGCCTTTTGAGTTGGAATTACTCCATGACTTGAACTTGTCAAATACCAATCCCATCCCCCCAGTAGTTCCATTCGATGGTGGGGAGCGTATAATTCTCACTGGGAATGGTTTGGTTTGTTGAAACAAGCACCCGCCAAGTAACCGTGATAGGGCCCCGGGGCGACGGGAGTCCGTGGGCGGCTCTGAGAAAACGGTTCCCAGTCGGTTCAAGAGGAGCCAAGACCATCACGAGGCTTACCTCCGTCTGATTCGCTGGGAGCTAGATGACGAATTGGCAATGACCGAGGATAGACTCAGGAATTGGTCAGAGAAGAAATTGGAAGCAAATGGAATAGCGCTATTCGGATTGAATGCGAAGACTGACGGTTGGTTGTTCGGTCAGCAAATCATTAGGCTTCGTCTGGGCTCTGGGAAAAACTTGGGCTCCCATAGGTTCAGACAAGGAGACATAGTGATGTTAAGCAGGGGTAGCCCATTGACCGAAAGGCCGATTGAGGCCATAGTTAGCAACAGGAGTAGAAACTCGATTCGAGTCGTTCTCCCCGAGGCTCCACAGGGACTTCGGAAGGGAACCTGGAGGATTGACAGGGGGGCCAACAGAGTTGCATTCGATAGAATGAGGGATGCGCTCAATTCGATATTCGAAGAAGGTGGAAGTGCGCCCATGAGGGAACTTCTGCTTGGCCTGGTTCACGATCCAAAGGGGACTGCTTCTCTGATTCCAGAGATGGGTGGGGCCAAGCAAACAATAGTCCCCCTCCCAAGTGACTTGAACAGAACTCAGAGGAATGCTGCAGAGAGTGCGATAAATAGGAGACTGACTCTGATTCAGGGACCACCGGGAACTGGCAAGACTCACACTGCGGTTAGGATACTCGAGAACTGGGCAATACAAGATACAGGGACGGTTCTGGCGGTTGCTGACTCAAATGTGGCTGTTGACAACTTACTGGAGGGTCTGCTAGAAAGGGGAGTCAGTGCAGTAAGACTGGGTCAGCCCGTGAAAGTTCGAGAAAGCCTGAGAGTAGCCACTATGGATGCTATGATGGAAAGTCACGAGTTGAATAGAGAACTGATAGAAGAGATTGAGAGGAACGAGAAATTATCCCGAAGAATAAAGGGGATGAGAGGTGGAAAAGAAAAGGGTCTAGCGCACAGGGATTTGAGCAGAGGTTGGAAGGAAGTGAAACGACTGGAGAGAGAGATCCGAGACGACATTCTGGATAGGGCCCAGGTTCTTTGTTGCACTTGCATTGGTTCCGGACACGATTTACTCGATGGCCGTAGGTTTTCCCGAGTGCTACTTGACGAAGCCACCCAGGCAACAGAGCCGGCGGCATTGGTACCCCTGGTGAAAGGGGCTAGGCAGATTGTATTGGTGGGCGACCACAGACAATTGCCTCCGACCGTGATTTCACGACGGGCAGAGGCTGGTGGTTTGGGCAGGTCACTCTTCGAACGATTGGTGGACATGGGGATCACCCCACTACTGCTGAACACTCAGTACAGAATGCACCCATCAATTTCTGAGTTCCCAAATTCGCAGTTCTATGGAGGGATGCTGGAGAATGGGGTGAGTGAGTCGGAAAGAGAGGCCCCCGCTGGGATGCTTTGGCCTGATTGGGATGCACCGTTATCGTTCCTTCCGGTTGATGGTGACGAGTTGCTATCCCCGGATGGTGCCTCAAAGGAGAACAAAGCTGAAGCAGCATGGGTAGTGAAAATACTGATGGGTTTTGTTGACGGAGGTGGACTCGAACTAACCGACATAGGTATTGTGACCCCATACGCTGGTCAAGTTAGAGCGATTAGGGACATGCTTCCCGAGTCGATGCAAGGAGTTGAAGTTAGGACTGTTGATGGTTATCAGGGCAGAGAGAAGGAGGTGATCATTTTCTCTTGCGTTAGATCGAACTCGGATGGCAATGTTGGTTTCCTATCAGATCGACGTAGGCTAAACGTGGCCCTTACGAGATCTAAGCGTGGGCTTGTGGTAATTGGAAACCCGGATACACTTAGGAATGATGAGAATTGGAGAGCTTGGATTGATCATGTGAGGAGTCGTAAACTTGAGGCATGGCATCTCCTGGGTACTGCATGAGGTGCGTGAATGGGCGATCATGACTCACCGATCTCAATTCATGGCGGGGGGACGCTGGCGAAAGCAATAGTTTCGCAAGAGCAGGATCATTGGTCAGTTCCAGAAGGTGCGATTCTTGCTTCTTGGGCGAGGAGATTGTTCTCCTTCGTAATTGATGTCACAATCGTATACTCGGTACTGAACCTGGCAAGCGGGGGAATGGTTGCGAATGCATTGAATGTCACTCTCTGGGCCTCTTCTGAATTCCACTATTCCGTTGCATTCGCAGCTATATTGCTCACTAGTCACTGGCTATACTGGAGGGTTACTGGATTAATGTTCTCTAGATCTCTAGGCCAGAAGATGATGGGGATAGCGATTGTGAAGGACGACGGGAGTGCGGTGACCAGTAAAATGTGGGACAGCAGGGCGACGGGGAAGCTCCTCTACCTACTCCCTGTAGTGAACCTCTACTTTGGAATCTACGAGTTGGCTAGAATTTCACAGAGGCATACACATCAGTCAAATCTTGATCTTCGAGTGGGGACGATAGTTGCACATTCTGCGTCCCTCCCACCAGGCAGTAGAAGACACATCAAATAGGTGGGAAAATGGACGAGGCCGTTGAGTGGGTACTCTCTGGGAAGTGCATTGTATATCCCACCTCAACTCTGCCTGCCCTTGGGTGCATCCCTGATTCAAGAGCGCTAGATGAATTGTTCGAAATAAAGAGCAGGTCCCGATACGCCCCTGTTAGCCTTGGGGTCGCCAATCTAAATCAGGCGAGTAGCATCGTGGAAGTCCCCTCTGGTGTCCACGAAATCCTAGAGGATTTTCCAGAAGGCTCGCTAACCATAGTTCTCAATGCGAAGGAGGAAATGGATCCTCGGCTAGGGGGCCAAAAAGTTGCGATTCGAGTGGTCTCGGACCTTACAGCAAAGGAATTACTCCTCAGGACCGGCCCTTTGACTGCCACCAGTGCGAACCAATCAGGTGAAGAAGCCCTATTGCATTGCACTGCGGCCGCGGATTCTCTGTGTACCTCGGAAAAAACTGTTGTTGGTATTGATGGAATCTGCCAAGGGGGGCTCCCCAGTACTTTGATAGCATGGCCTACAGTCTGCGATTCACCTGAGTCACGGAAGATAGAGTTACTCAGAGAAGGAAAGATAAGTTCCGAAGAGGTTTTCGCATGGTGGAAGAAGAGGATCTGAAGCAATGGCGAGATGCGGGTCACGTAGCTAGAAGGACTCTCGAGGGAATAAAGGGCGAGATTGTTGCTGGGAAGCAGTGGTCAGAAGTAATCGATTCTGCTGAGAGATTCATCAAGAGGCATGGCGGAAAGGCAGCTTTCCCCGTAACTATCTCAGTTAACGAAATGGCTGCCCACTACACAACGAACACCGAACTCACACCCCCTGAGGGTTTCGAGGGGGAGATGATCTTCCAGAAAGGAGATCTTGTCAAGCTCGATGTTGGAGTACACATCAAAGGAGCCCTTGGAGACAATGCCCTAACAATAGAGGTCGGGAACGGGGGGGAACATACTGAACAAATTAGGGCTGCCAGGGACGCCAGGGATGCAGCAGTAGAGAAGATGCACCCCGGGACGCCATGGCATGTTATTGGGGAGGCAGCGCAACAGGCATCGGTAGATGCAGGGTTTGAGCCGATTAGGAATCTAAGCGGACACAAGATGGAGAGGTGGAATCTGCACTCGGGGGTTTCGATTCCGATGTACTCGTGCGGTCCGAATAATCCTAGCTACAAAGGAGAGGTGGAAGCAGGGGGCGTATATGCTGTGGAGCCATTCAACACTACTGGAAAGAGTGGTATGATCGAGAATGTTCCTCCCGCAGATTCATCCAACATTCTACGAGTGACTGGAGATGTGGCGATTAGAAAGGCCCTCTCGAAGGGAAAACTGAAGCCACTAGGGGCTACTATGGCAAGATACATCGAAGAGCGATATAGCACCCTTCCCTTCGCAGAGAGGTGGGCTTCCCCTCTACTGAGCAAACCATTCCCAGAAGAGGATGACGAATCTCTGAAGAGGAAATGGAAGGCGCTGGTGAAGAAACTGACCTCGATTAGGTTCCTTGAACTCTACAGTGCCCTCAGAGATGTGGACAAGGGGAATGTTGGACAGTTTGAGCATACCGTTTTCATCACCGAAGGTGGTCCTGAGATTCTTACCGTAGAGTGATTGAGAGATTTTGAAGATTTCAGCAATATTCTTCCTTATTTCTCACAACGATTAACTATTGCCGCCCATCTGGTCCAACCGTACAGGACGAAAGGTTCTCGCTGAGTGCATCCCATCCCCTCGCAATTATCTCTCTCCTGTACACCTTTCTCAGACAGCCGGATGGCTCGCTATACCTTGTTTCAATCTTGTTGAGTTTCTATTTTGGAGGTTTCCGCCGCACCAAACAAGGTTACTGCAATGATTGCGATGAAGATCAGGAGCATTCCGCCGATTTGTTGGACTGATGGCTTCTCAGAGAGAAGAAGAACCCCCCAGAGAATTGTGAGTACAGGTTGGA
The DNA here is from genome assembly GCA_965660655.1 of Candidatus Thalassarchaeaceae archaeon. GTDB lineage: Archaea > Thermoplasmatota > Poseidoniia > Poseidoniales > Thalassarchaeaceae > UBA36. Next base: position 21,867 of record CBFIAW010000002.1, read on the forward strand.
GCAAGATAGCAAAAGAAGTGTGTGCAGCCGGAAGTCTGGGCAGGGCGTATGTGATGGCGACCCATCCGATTACTTGGCAAGAAACAGCGAGAAGAACGAGCCAACCGTGCCCAGGCCAATTGATCGAGAAATCAATTGGTTCTATAGCCAGCCTCGATAGGGGTAGTATTCCAGCTAGAAGAAGACCGGTGGCAGCACCTGCAGTTGCATCAAGTTGTAGATTGACGGATGGGGCTTGGATGCGATTTGAGAATCTGTATAGGATTAGGAACGAAGAATAGAATATTGCTGCAACTATTCCCCCAATTACGCCCTTTATCGGGTCATCCCCGTATGGCTTATCGTCCCAAATTCCTGAGATGAATGCAAGACCCAACATCACCATCGGCAGGGCGAATAGAATCATCCGATTGGGACGTTCTCCAAACATCCACCAACTTATCAAAGTTACAATGATTACCTGAGAGTTCCCAATCAACGTTGCAATTCCACTGCCAATGTAGTCAATTGCACTGTGATAGCCGATGAAATCGATTGCCAGTAGCAAACCGGCAGAAAATGCAAGAATCCTATTCTTTCTCCCTCTGTGATCAACCCGTTTCAAGTACCAGACTAGGAAGATTAGAATTGGAAGAGCGTATAACATTCGGAAGAATGCCCCTGTTACGGGAGGTGTGTCTGATTGAATATACAACAGGGGTGCGAATGAGAGCAGCGTCGCTCCGGCGAGGGCTATTAGCATGATTCGCTGGTCATCTGCCGGCGCAGACATCGAACAACCACTCACTCTGAAGCATTGCCGCCATTGGCAAGCATCTTCTGGAGATCGCCGGACTGGTACATCTCCAGTACTATGTCTGAACCGCCAATCAACTCGCCATTGATGAAAACCTGCGGGATAGTTGGGAAATCTGACCATTCCTTCAATGCGGGTCTGGCCCTAGGGTCCAATAGGACATTGACACAAGCAAATGTCTCCATCCCAAGTTCAGCTATTACCGTGCTGAGGACTTGTGCGCCCCTTGCGGAGAATCCACACTGGGGCTGTTCAGGGGTCCCCTTCATGAAAATAACAATTTGGTTTTCTTCAACAACTTCTTGCAGCTCTTCGGGTGTCCAGTCAAAACTCATCTCAATCACTCCTCTCTCGGTCTTCGAATATGTACCCCATAGAACTCATGCTCTTGACCATGTGGGTCGAAGGCCGTCTGAGCGGATCCTTCGGCTTGCTTGGGAGTCATGCATTTCAGGTCTAAGGCATGTACGGTGTTGTTGGAGATGAACTCCTTGAAATGGTTCAATATTGGCTTCTGTCTCTGAAGTGGCATTATCCCCTCATAGCTTTCTGAAATCACTCTGACGTGAAAGTGGTCACCCGTTCCATGCAAATCAGAGGCCTCGACGATAGCATGTGGCACGACCTTGAGGATCTCCTGCCTCATCCACTCAACGGTTACCATGGAACTCGGAAGTAGTAGTTCAGATATAAACTACGTTTCGAGGGATTTAGTAATCGACTCGAGGTTCTCTTTGATTGATCCGCTGTCGTTGATTAGCCCTGATCCTACGACGGCGATATCTATTCCCCAGTCGGCGATCATTGCAGCGTTGTGGTCTTTCACTCCACCGTCAATCATCAGTTTGGTTGCCCTACCCCCTGTTGCAATCTGAGCATCGATGGCCATTCGGAATTCACGCACCTTATCCTCAACCTCAGGCATGAACTGCTGCCCGCCCTTGCCCGGAACGATTGACATGACCAGAACAAGATCCAGGTCCTGTAACAATGGAACAATCTCCTCGGCTGGGGTGTCTGGATTCAAAACGCAACCGACCTGAACGCCAACTGCGTGCAAGGATCCGATTAACTCGGGAAAGTCGTCTACTGCCTCGATGTGTGCAATCACCATGTCAACTCCGGCATTTGCATACTGTTCCCAAGTCTCCTCCGCATTGGTAATCATTAGATGGCAATCGATGAAGACTTCGGGGCCGACTCTATCTCTGACCGATTTGATCAATGCCGGTCCAAAGGTGATTGTGCGATTGATAACCCAATTTCCATCCATGACATCCATGTGCAGCCAACTGATTCCAGCATCGATTGCCGCGTCAATGGTTTCACCTAGTATGCAGAAGTCTGCCGTAAGTATGCTCGGAGTAATCTCCATGTTCTCCTCGTCCATTAGGAAGGGGTGCTGGTACTCAACACATTCTATCTGACCTAACCAAAAACACACATGTTGATAGGATGAGAGACGATCCATTGGATTAGGTGGAATAATGGGCAAGGTTGTGGATACTGGTGACACGGACTTTGATGTAACAACAAAGAGCGATGAATGGGTACTAGCGGATTTCTGGGCTCCATGGTGTGGGCCATGCAGAATGGTTGGCCCGGTCCTCTCACAGATTGCCCAGGAAAGAGAGATTACCATTGCAAAGGTGAATACTGATGTCAATCCCCTTACTTCAGGGAGATTTGGGATCAGGGGGATTCCGGCACTCATTCTTTTCAGAAACGGAGAGATGGTTGACAGGATGACTGGGGCAATGCCAAAGCAGAGTATGGATTCCTGGCTAGACAGGCATATGTCCTAGGTTTCAGTGCTATTCAGCTTCCCAAGCCTCTCATCGAATGGCTTACCGACATCCCTCAGAAGTCTAGATCTGAGAGCCTCGTGTAACCACATGCCGTCTTCCAACTCGAGCATCAACCCCCTCTCAATGAGTTGTTCTGGGGGGATCCCGTCGACGCCGGCAGCCATTGCCAACTTCTCCCAAGGAACCGGTCTCTCAGAGGTGGCTAGAATGGAAAGTATCTCCCTATGAGACTCTGGGAGGACGTTCAGAATTTCATCGTCTAAGAATCGGAGCCAGTCTTCGTGGAGTGTTTTGCCGTACATTTCGAGTAATTCGACTGCAAGAGGGTGCCCTCCTGTAACTCTGTGAATCTCTGAAGCAGGCGCGTTTTCTGGGATTTCTATCATTTCTATCCATGCTTCAATCTCTTCTGGGGAGAGGCCGGATAGCGTCATCTCCGATACCTTGTCTAGGGTGTGCACATATCTGCGGTCGTAGAAGGCTAGACTTGTTCTAGAAATCATCAATAGTCGTAGTTTAGTTTTCTCCGCAGTCTGAAGGAGGGCCCCGAACAAGTGATCGCCGCTAGTACCGATGTTGTGAACGTCGTCTAAGACTACTAGGGCTTCATCGATTTTGCTCCCTTCGGAAGGATTGATGAGTGATTTCTCATCGATCAAGTGTGCTGTTAATCGTCGCCTGAATGAGTCTATTTCCAGTCTAGCTGCAGGCTTGTATGGAAGCGTTGCCAGGATGTCGTAAGGGTCTTCTGATTCTTCAGTGATCCCAATTCGGTGAAGGAGACTGGTTGCAATTCCGAGTGGCGAATCCCATGGTTGGCAGGGATAGTACATTGTCTTTAGTTCGGGATTTGCATTCATCATCTCTGAAATCCAGTGAGATGCTAGTGTTGTCTTGCCACAACCAGCGATTCCAGAGAGGACAAGTAATGGTTTTCCGGAGTTGAACCAGACGTCTAGAGCTCCAATCTCATCCTTTCTTCCATGGACCGTACGAGTCTTTGGTGGCCTTGTATGGTAGGTTGAGTGAGCTCCTGTGAGGATGGAGGATGATCCTGGTGAGGGCTTGTTTTCGTTTTTTCTAACCAAGGCTCCGAATCGGATATCTCCGAAGTTGAGGACTCCCTCGTGTTGGGCGTGCATCAGGATTTGTAGTAGGCTGAGACCGGCACGCAACTTGTTCGCGGCCTCATCCGCTCTTATTTCCAGAACGTTGCCCTCATTCGATCTAATCAAGACCATTAGGGTGCGCAACTCAGAGATTCTCTCCCTTGCTAGTTCCCTCCCTTCCTCCGTTAGTTGCCATGTCTTTTGCCTACGATTATCCCCTCTCACTGTCCTACTGTGCTGAGAAATATATCCTTGAGAAGTCAGTTGCCTCATTGCCCGGGAGACGTTCGGGGGGTGCAAGGCACAAGATTCTGCTATTCCCGAACGAGTGACGTCAGAAGTTACAATGTAGTGATCGGCTTGGAAGTCCTGTTCCCATAGATGTAGCATTATTCTATCTGAAACGGGCACATTGGGTCGTGAATCGTTGCGTGCCACAGATTAACGGTGGAGGATGATAGCATCAAGGTTCGGGAATACGAATTGATCAGATTTCATCGGCACAGAAAGGGTAACTCTGTTGCATTGGAGGTAAAAACAGATCATCGCAAGTCCGAGTTACGGAAGATAGGCTGAGTACGCTCTCGGCCCCCATGCCTACTGAAACAGGCATCATCGAAACCGGGCTGGGGATGTAGTCTTCGCCGGTCTGGGACAATATTATCTGAATTCCATCGCCTTCTGGTATGACGACATCCATTCCGAAGAACTCCATTTTGGCGAGTACGGTGGAACCCGGTGCTAGTGACTGTCCGTCCTTACCGCCTTCGTGGAACCTTAGGTCCATCACAGCATGTCCCAAATGCATTCCATTGCTGGACTGGACCATCTCTACGAATAAGTGACCGCTTGTCGACAGCAAAGAAATTGTGGCCTCGATGTGGAAAGTTGGAGTTCCAACGATTCTTGTTTCTTGCTCGAATTCTGGGCATTCCACAGTAAGTGTGGATGTGGCGGAAATAGTATCGCTTCCCCCAATTATTGTACAGACATCCATATCCAAATCAATCCAATATGCATCCTCTGGCGGATAGGAATCTTCAACTCTCCAACCACCTATGTTATCTTGAACTTCAGCTATCAGTCGGGGTTTTGGACCACTTTCCATTAGGTAGTAGTTGAACCACTCGAGTAGGTCGTCTGCCCAGTCCCATCTAAGTGTGTATGGGAATGCTTCTGCTCCTCTGCCGGGATCCAATCCTTCGTGGCCAGACCGCCGATCCGGGTAGTCGTGACCCCATTGACCGTAGAGGCCCTTGACTTCGAATCCGGCACCCATCATCATGTTGTGAACAGGGAATGCCATGTGTGGGTCGACATTCCAATCTTGCAATCCATGGATGATGTATACGGAACCGTTGTAGTTCTGAATTGCTCTGGATAAGAAATGCCTCTCCTCCCAGTAATCGCTGCCAGTCCATGCAAGATTGTCCCCCGTCAGATAGGCACCGACGCCCGCATAGTAACCCTCCATGTATCCTTCACAAGCATTCTGTGCGTCCTCTAGATTTCCATCTAAACCAAAGCTGCCATACACGCCATTATGCATTATAGCACCCCTTGCCTCCATGCTGCCATTCCTCCACATTAGGTCGTGAACACCGATTAGGCCTGACATTGGGACAATCGTTCTGAGGTGTGATGAACCCATTGCGGCGGCCTCCCAAGGGGTTGAGCCGTCGTATGACTTACCAATGGCTCCGACATTTCCATTTGAGAAGGGTGCCTTTCCGAGATACTCAATTGCGGCATGAATTCCCAATTGTTCATCCAAACCCATCAAATCCATGCAGTGGTTTGATTCTCCTGTTCCAAAGACACTGACTTGTGCGACCCCGAACCCATGGGGGACTAGATTCTCAATCAGAAATCTGCCAAGTCGGTCCGCTGGAGTCAGAGCATCAACATCCCCGTCATCGTAGTATGGTCCGATTTCAGTGATTATTGGGACTTGACATTCTTCAGGGACTTCTTCAGCGTCTAAATCGCAACCTTCGATTAGTGGTAGCCATAGTCCTAGGTGAACTTCTGCTCCGCCCGTGACTCCGGCTCCCCCGTCCAATGCAGTGATTTCTGGAACTGGAACAAAAATAGATCTTACAGAGTCTATATTGAATGAGCCGTTTAACGAAACTCTACTGAATACGTCATCATCTCGATAAGTCATTTCCGAACGATTCTCGACTTGAGGAAGCCAGTGATCCCCTTCTGATTCCTGGTGTTTCTCTCCACCCTCACTTAGGCATCCGGAAAGTGCGGGAGCCATCAATAACAGGGCGATTACTGAGATTTGGGGGTAGACACTTCGTCGCACTGTACAATCGGCGGAGTTGGTCGGCATCAATAGTTCGGGACTAGGGGCACAAGAATATCTTGCTCCCAAGGGGTCGTCCTAGTCCTTCAGCATCATCCTTAGTTCTTCGACTGAACGCTGTTCGTCGAAGTAAACCACTTCCAAGGAGTCATAGAGTTCAGTATCCCCAATTTCCTCGACTAATGGCAATATCTCACTATACGTCTCAACGGCCGTCTTTTCTGTTTCATACGCCTCAATCAGCATCTCCTTGTAATTTGATGTGTGGACAATTGGAGTAACATCGCGCTCTGTAATTGCGGTCCCATCTAGTTTGACAATAGCGGAACGTACAGTAGCAGCATGTGTAACAGACTCGTTTACCTCGTTATTGAAATGTGCAATGAGGTGAAGCCTGTGGATCCCGGAAACATAAGCAGAGTAATGCGCATACAATGCTATGGCTCTAAGTTCCCATGCAAGTGCTCGGTTGAGTGCCTCTACGAGTTGCTGCTTCGGCATACGTGTTACCTCGTTACTTGAATGATGGCGAGTCATATCAACACTCGTTTTGCATTCCAGTTCGGCTTCGGCCGGAACATATGTGTCTTAGCCCTCTTTGGGGGGGTCGTGGGTGCATACGGAGAACTGCTGGAGAAACTGAAAGATATTGACTTGATTCAGCAGATTGGGAGCCTGATAAGTTGGGATCAGGAGGTCCTGATGCCTCCCAAGGCTGCACCAATCAGAGCAGAGCAGCTTGCATGGATCTCTAAGACTGCTCATGAGAGGCTAACTGATTCAGAGATTGGGTCTTTGTTGGAGCAAAATGAGTCAAATGACGACCTAGATGAGGTGCGGAAAGCAAACATAAGACTCGCGAGGGAGTCTTACGACAGAGCAACCAAGTTGCCAACGGAATTCGTTGAAGAGATGGCGAAACACAGGTCGAAAGCACTTGTATCTTGGACGGAGGCTCGTGAAAAGGATGATTTCTCAATATTTCGAGATGACCTAGCCATAGCTATCGAGCATTCTAGAATGAAGGCGGATTTCTTCGGTTATGAGAATTTGAGATATGATGCACTACTCGATTTGTATGAGAGTGGGCTTACCGTAGAGAGGCTGGATCCGCTTTTTTCGGGCCTTAGGGACCATGTTGCCCCTCTCATCAAAGCAGTAGTTGACGGCGGGAATAGCCAGCACAAGAAGAGTTGAGCCAGAGGGTTTCAGAGGCCATTGGTTTCGACTTCTCAGCAGGCAGGAGAGATTTGTCGACCCACCCTTTCTGTGGCGGACCAAATCCAGATGACGTCAGATGGACGACTCGGTATAGGGAGGACGAGCCTTTCGGATCTCTATTTGGTTCGATGCATGAAACAGGGCACGGTACGTACGAACAAGGGCGTCCCCGGGACTTCGATTTCCAGCCAGCCGGGAAGGCAAATGGACTGGGAGTGCATGAGAGTCAGAGTCGCCTCTGGGAGAACCAAGTGGGCAGATCTAGAGAGTTCTGTGAGTGGTCCCTACCTTTGTGGAAGCAATGCTTCCCGGGGAACATGGAGGATGTTGGCGCTGAGCAATTGTGGCAAGCAGTGAACTTGGTAGAGCCAGGGCTAATTCGGGTGGATGCTGATGAGGCGACTTACAACTTGCACATAATGATTAGATACGAAATTGAAAAACAACTAATCTCGGGTGACATCGAAGTTGACGAGTTGCCCGATGCATGGGATGAGATGTATCAGGAATATCTCGGAATAAGTGCGCCGAACCGCTCTCTTGGAGTTCTGCAGGACGTTCATTGGTCAATGGGTGCAATTGGTTACTTTCCCACTTACACACTAGGTAACCTATACGCTGCTCAACTACTAGAGGCCGCGAGGAGGGATATCCCCAAGCACGATGATCAGATTCGAGATGGAGAGTTTTCACATCTTCTGAGTTGGATGAGGGAAAATGTTCACAGCAGAGGGAGTGTGCTAGAACCGGCAGACCTGATTGAAGAGGCTACAGGATCCGCTCCATCTCCGGATGCTTTCGTTAGGTATCTGAGTTCGAAGGTCGAAAGGCTGTATGGGGTTAGTGCTTGAGAGTCGAGCGAGGTGCTCCGTGGCTGTAGCAAGTCTGGAGAGTTATTCCTCCTTTGTGAGGGAGGTTGATGACGAATGCGCCTTTGTGAGAGCTTCAGGTGATTTTCTTTTCTCGGGCTCCAGGTCTGGTGAAGTGGCATGTTGGAATATTTCCAGTGGTGCGGAGATATGGAGGATGATTTTTGACGGACCGTGCTCCGATTCAGATTGCAATGAAGAAATTCTTTTCTTTTGTGAGTCTGGTAGCATTCATGCCATTAGAATTAGTTCGGGCGAGGTGATCTGGAGTGTCAGATTGGAAGGATCTAGTGACTTTGTACGTGTTTCAAATGGATTTGTGTGGGTAACAACTTCTGTCTACAACTTTGAGATACAAGACTACTCCGAAGGGGCCGTCTGGCAAATCGATTTTGGTGGAGATGTTAGGAACAGGTTTGAGACCGTTGGTAGGGCTTGGTCTCTATCGGCTCAGGAAAGTCAAGTAGTGATGGGGCTAAGTCGGCCCAGATGTGGTTATGCAATTGTTACTGAAGAGGATGGTATTGAATATCTGGAGTTGGAAGAACAGCACCCGGTGACAATCGGAAACGAGGGGGGGGATTGTCCCGTAGTGCTAGGACATAGCAATGGAATGGTCACCGAGATTGTTGGTCATAAAGTGGGGACTACTGCTCATGGAGAGTCGTCGGTTCGTGCAATTGACCACTCTGATGGGTGGGTGGTTGGGTTAGATTCAGGCTTTGTTTCCTCAAGCGAATTTTTCGGATCTTGGTCGGTTAATCTACATGGTGTAATCGATATTGTTCGTTTCGGGCCTTCATTGGGTGATGAGAAGGGAGTTTGGGCCTCTTCATGGGAAAAAGAATCCAAGATTTTTCTAATTGATTCTTCGGATGGAAGTGTGGAATTGGAGATTTCACACCATTCTAGAATTGGGTGTTCTTTCAGTATTGGAAATACAATTTGCTTCGGTGATTCTTCTGGCTGCGTCTATGTAGTTGAGGAGGATGTGCTCCGGCGTCGGTTCTCTCTTCCAGCGGAAGAAATATCGGAGGAAGACCGAAATTCAGAGATGCGGAGGAAAATACGCGGACTGCGAGGAGGGTGATTTGCAGTGGAAAAACACTTCCAAAGACCCTTATTTCCAGTGAACTGCGACAATATTTGCGAAACGTTTATGAGCCATCCATTACCCTGTGTTTCTTGCCGCTCCGGGGGAGTGGTGTGAGGGCGCTTCGGCGCGACTCGCGGGCCACAAAAACCGAGCCTCGAAACCGAGGCGGTAGAACCGAGAAACGAAAGGATCTCGGGGAAAGACTGGAGCGAATGTGAACGCGAAGGTCGCGGCGAATAAATCGGACGAACTGGAGGAAACGAAGGGGAGAGCGAGATAGGAGCTGAAGAGATACATGTGCGTAGGGGGAAGAGAATAATCCTGGGTCACATAGGTGGGGAACGAAGTGGAGAAAACCGGAGGAAACGAAGGGGAAGGAAACCGAGGGAAACATCAGGCAACAAGGGCGGGGAGACCCGTGGAGAAGCTAGTATCGAGACGTGGAAGGGAAAGCGGAGACGAAATACCAGAAGCGGATGCGGCGATTAGGAGGGAGATCTCTTGAAAGTCGGAAAATGGCAAAGGAAGAGCATGAAGTTCCGGAGTCGTCTACCCGGGGAAACCTGGGCCTTCGGGCCCAGGTGACACCCGGACCCTGCGGAGTTAACAGGGGGGGAAGCTCCCCCATGTGCGGAACCCCCTGTTGCTCCCACCTGATTCGGCCCCCATTCTTCTTCTGAGCCGAAACGTAGTCGTGCTGACTTCTATGAATTCGGGCCTGTCATTTCCTTAGGTTTTACCCAGTCTGTGAACTGATCATCGTTGAGTAACTCGAGTTCGAGAGCACTCTCCCTTAAGGTCAGACCTTTCTCGAGGGCGTTCTTTGCAATCTTAGCAGCATTGTCATACCCTATGTGTGGGTTTAGTGCGGTCACTAACATTAATGAGTTCTCCAAATGGTCAGATATTTTCTCTTCGTTCGCTTTCACACCGATAACACACTTGTCGGAGAAGGTTACGCAAGTGTCGGAAAGTAGCCTTATGCTGTGCAAGAGATTGTGAATCATCATTGGCTTGAATACATTCAACTCGAAGTTCCCCTGACTTCCACCTATAGAAATTGCAGTGTGATTACCCATTACCTGGCAGCAAACCATTGTCATCGCTTCTGATTGGGTTGGATTCACCTTTCCAGGCATGATACTTGATCCTGGCTCATTAGCTGGAAGAGCGAGTTCTCCAAGTCCGCACCTGGGCCCAGAACCTAGCCATCGAATATCATTGGCGATTTTCATGAGAGATGCTGAGAGGGTGTTGAGTGCCCCTGAGGCAGCGACTATGGCATCGTGTGCAGCGAGTTGGGCAAACTTGTTTTCTGCACTAATGAAAGGAAGGCCAGTCTTCTCGGCTATCTTCTTGGAGACCAAGTCTGCGAAGTCGGGATGGGTGTTCAGCCCAGTACCAACGGCAGTTCCACCTAATGCGAGTTCAAGTAGGTCATTCAGTGCTGTTTGGATTCTAATTAGGCCAGCATCCAACATCGAAACATATGCTCCGAACTCTTGTCCTAGAGTTAGCGGGACGGCATCCATCAGATGAGTTCGTCCGATCTTGACGATATGCACGAACTCATCTGCCTTTTCGGCCAGAGAAGTTCGAAGTTTCTGCACAGATGGGATGAGTCGGTGCTGGATCTCCTCTGCTGCAGCGATATGCATTGCAGTGGGGAATGTGTCATTGCTCGACTGGGCACGATTAACGTGGTCATTCGGGTGGACGGGGGATTTGGTTCCCAGTTTCCCTCCTGAAGACTCTATGGATCTATTTGCAATTACCTCATTTGCATTCATGTTAGTCTGAGTTCCCGAACCAGTCTGCCAAATCCTGAGTGGGAAATGGTCGTCAAGAGATCCAGAAATTACCTCTTCGCATGCCTCCGAAATGAGGGTTCCAACATCCTCGTCGAGAGTTCCCAGAAATACGTTTGTCTCGGCGGCTGCCTGCTTAAGAATTCCAAACGCTCTGATGACTGAGCGGGGCATCTGGTCTTCACCAATATCGAAGTTGATTAGCGACCTAGCAGTTTGTGCACCAAAATATCTGTCTGCTGGCACCTCAATTTCTCCCATGGTGTCTAGCTCAATCCTAACCTTCCCACGGACACCCTTGGGAGACCTTGAAACGGATGATTTGGCAGTGATCTGATGGGCATTGCCCCCGGTGAGTGAAGTCTCAATCATCTTGGAGATAGTTGCCGATCTGCCCTTCTCACGACCCTGCCCAACCCGCGCATCCAATCTTCTAGCCAAATCCTCAGGAATGCTAACAGTGATTATTCTACGATCGCCGACTCTATGCTTTGCCATGTTGTCTCTATTAATAACTTATTAATAAATTTATTCTTCCTTGGTTTCAGGCTCGTTCTACCTTGATAATCCTCTGAGGTGAAGACGGCCTGTCACCAGGAAGTGTCTCTGTAGATTCGATCGCCCTAACCACTTCCATTCCCTTGGCGACCTCTCCGAATACTGCATGTCTACCGTCGAGCCATGGAGTGACTACGGTAGTGAGGAAGAATTGTGACCCCCCTGTGTTTGGACCTGAATTTGCCATTGAGAAGATGCCTGGCTTGTCATGCTTCTTTCCCAATGCTGAAGGCTCGCAGGGAATTTTCCAACCCGGGCCCCCAGTCCCAGCCCTTCCATTGTTTGCATCACTGGAGTGAGGGCATCCCCCTTGGATCATGAAATCCTTGATGACACGGTGAAAGTGTAATCCGTCATAGAATCCGTCGTCCACCAATTTTAGAAAATTCCCAGTTGTCTCTGGGCATTCATCAGTATACAGCTCTATGTCAATTTCTCCAGCGCTTGTAGTCATCCGCACGTAGGTCATATTGTGTTTCGGCAGTTCCAAGTTCAATATGGTATGGTTGCTGGCCTATGCTACCGTTGACCCTGGGGGCGTTCCCTCTGGAATCTCTAGAAGCTTCACGGTTCCGTCTGCATCGAGGGCTCCAAGGATTAGAAATTGGGAAACAAACCCGGTCGGAAGTGTCTTTTCTCCAAGATTTATCGCGGCGACTACCGATCTGCCGATTAGCTGAGATCGAGAATAGTTGGTGATTTGCGCAGAGCTCCATAGTTTTCCGACCACGGGTCCGAAATCCACTCTAATCTTGTAAGACGGCTTTCTCATCTCCGGGAACTCTTGAACATCATCGATAACTCCAGTCCTCATATCTATGGAGAAGAACTCCCCTATCCCGATGTACTCCTTTCGATCTAGCTTGGAGGGATGATAGGGTAGGCTCTCTGGATCAATCTCATGCTGCCCCATTTCTTCAACTCGCAATTTCTGACTTGAGAGTAAGTGGGATGAGGGGGATTCCTGCTTCTTGAAATGCTTCCAAGCCCCCTTCCTGCCTATCCAATATGGTGATGCAGGATGCCACATCACATCCCATCTCCATTAGCCTCTGCGCTGCCTTCAATGCGGAACCCCCAGTAGTGGTCACATCTTCCAAGAGTACTATTCTGTGGCCCCCCTCAAGACTTGAGCCCTCTATTCCGGGTGGGTTTCCTGTCTTCCTTCCACCTCTTCCCTTGGGTTCCTTCCTAACTATGAATCCCTTGAGTGAGGAGCCTCGTCCAGCCTTTGCAATTGCAATTCCAGTGAGGGGGACGGCTCCCAGTTCGAGCCCCCCTACAGCATCTACTTGGCCGATTGTCTCAATTTGGTGATGAATAAGCACCCCCAAAAGATGTGCACATTCGGGATCCATCATCACTGGTTTCATGTCGAAGAAGTGCTTGCTCTTCCTTCCACTAGCTAGGATAAAATCTTCTTTTTCTGAGTAAAGATAAGCCAATTCGCGAATCCGCACAATCAGAATTTCTCTTGCTTGCTCCACCGTAGTTGATGCCATTCTACCTGTTCTGGCCTAGACGAAATGGCATGAAGGTTGCCTTTGTTGGGATGGATATAGCCCGAGATGACGGTCAATGTTCTTGGACGGCCTTGTCCGAGTACGGAGTGCTGTAGCGAGGAAGCGCCATGACCAATAGCCCCAAAATTGCGGAAATGGATATCGACAGGCTTGAGTCTGAGCGCTCGACATACTACGAAATACTGGACGAACGGATAGAGGAGGCTTATGCGATTGCTACAGAAGCAAAGAAGAAGGGTTTGGACTTTTCAGAGTCGGTTGAAATTACTAGAGCATCCGATCTAGCAAGTAGAACGGAGAAGCTTCTCGAAGACCCGTATCTATTCACCGATCCAATAAAGCGTGAACACCCGCCACTGAAGATTGAGGATCAGTTGAGGGGTCTTCTTCGGGAGCACGATAGGGAAACGGCTGCAATCATGATTGCGATTTCTGTGACAAAGGAGATGCATGCTGCGACCGGTGATAGGAGGAGAGCGATAGACTCGGGCCTAAGAGTTGGTCTTGCAGTGCTTACCGAAGCCGTTCTAGTTGCTCCTTTGGATGGGATCGGAGAAGTCAGGATAATGAACAACGCTGACGGTTCTGAGTTTCTTTCTATCGACTTCTGTGGCCCCATAAGGGCCGCAGGAGGGACTGCACAGGCCCTAGGTGTGCTCATTGGAGATATTCTTCGTAGAGAAATAGGCGTAGGTAGGTACCTTCCCACGGTTCCTGAAGTAGAGAGGGTGAAAGAAGAGTTTGGACTATATCGTGCCAATCTCCAATACAAACCACCACCCGAAGAGACGGAGGTAATCGTCAACGAGTGCCCTGTTATGATTAACGGTGAAGAGACCGAGAAGATGGAGTGTGCTGGCTACAAAGAAGTCAGGAACATAGTGAGTGAAAATGGGGCCTTCAGAACAAGAGTGAGGGGTGGTGTGATGCTGGTAATCGGAGAGGGGCTTTGCCTCAAGGCGCCAAAAATCCAGACCCATACGGAGAGGCTGGGCGTCCCTGGTTGGGAGTTCATTTCGAAGTTCGTTGATAAGAAAAAGGGAGGGGTTTCGAATGGTTCAGAGAAGAAGCGAAGATCGATCCAAAAAGAAGGCAGGTACATGGAAGACGTGATTGCTGGGAGACCGGTCTTTGGCGAACCACGTGAACCTGGTGGATTCAGGCTCAGATACGGTAGAAGCAGGGCAACTGGACTTGCGGCTGCTGGCCTAAATCCGATTACAATGGAAGCTATGGGCGGATTCCTTTCTGTAGGGACTCAGATGAAGATTGAGGGTCCCGGGAAAGCCTGTGCTGTCACTCCGTGCATTGAGATTGACGGTCCCACGGTGCTTCTGAAAGACGGCGAGTTCCTCAGGGTCAGGACCGAAGAAGAGTGGGGGAAGTGCGAAGGAGAGTTAGCCTCAATCTGGGATGCCGGCGAGATTCTTCTTGGGTTTGGTGAATTCCTGGAGAACAACAAATCTCTGGTACCCTCCTCCTATTCCGTTGATTGGTGGTCGGTTGACGTTGCTGATTCACTTGACACACATGATAAGGTCGAGGAATTCGCTGTGATAATTGGGGTTCGGAGGGACAAGTTCCCCTCGGGGATGCCCTTCAACGGGGCAATAAAACGCGGAGGCGAGTCTGCTGTGAAGAGGTCTTGGAGGCGAAGAGAATGGATTTCTTATCTCAAGACCTTGGAACTTTCTTGGATTCAGATCCAGAAAATCTCCGAGCGTTTCGGCACTGCAGTCCCCCCTCCATGGAACCATTGGTGGTCTGATCTGCCGATCCAGTTCGTTCCCCCATTAGTTGATGCAATAATAGAGAAAGGGTTCATCGAAGATTCATCGCTTAGGATCAGAGATACGGTCAATGGCTGGCCTTTCTCGTTGGAAAGCCATTCACTTGGAATTGGTCAACCAATCTTGGGGGGGTGGCCTCGTTGGACGGAAGTATCGCGTCACGGATTGGTCAAATCCTCGCTAATGACACTTGGAATAGAGCATCGCCACGAAGGCCCCGACATTTTGATTCCAAAGCACTGGGAGAGTCTACTAGATGGGTTGGGCATAGGGACCTCACAGGGACGTGTGTCTATCAGAATCGATGTGAAGCCGATCGTTTCTGAGATTGCAGGCAGAGTGTCAAAATGCTTTGATATCATTCAGTCGTCTGGAGATGCAGAAGGAGAAAGCTCCGAAGAGTCGAGAGCACGTAGTAAGATAGACGATTATCTAGTTGAGCGGTCCCTCCAACTGGTAAGGAGAGTTTCTGATCTTCCCAGGTGGGAGGACTCGGTCCCTTGCAGAATTGGAGCGAGGATGGGCAGACCGGAGAAGTCAGGAGCTAGGGAGATGAAGCCGCTCGTCCACTCAATCTTCCCCATTGGCGAGAACGGTGGTCCACAGAGACTGATGTCAGAAGCCTCCTCAAAGGGGACTATCAGAGTCACAGTTGGTCCAAGAATATGTCAGACCTGCGGGAAGGAGACATCACAAATCACATGCCATCACAGACCTAACCCTGAGGAGCCAGTGGAATGCGGAGGGAGAACCGTCAGCTCTCCGAGAAAGCGAAGAGGCAGGAGGAAGGGAGAGAGGACTGCGATCAATCTGGGTTCGATTATCGAGGTTAAGAGGAGGAAGCTTGGTCTTGACAGGATCCCAAAGAAGATCAAAGCCGTCAAAGGATTGATCTCGGAAGAGCAGTCGCCAGAGCAGTTGGAGAAGGGAATCCTGAGAGGTCTGCACGGAGTTTCCGTTTTCAGGGACGGGACTTCCAGATTCGACATGAGCGATGTCCCAGTAACTCACTTCCGACCATCAGAGATCGGCACCCCATGGAAGAGGCTGGTGAAATTGGGGTACGCTCATGATTTCTTGGGGGAACCATTGAGAAATGATGACCAGATTCTGGAGTTGCTCCCTCAGGACTTCATTCCCTCTAGCCTGGGTTCGGAACACCTTCTGTCCACTTGCTCGTTTGTCGATGACCTGCTCGTTAGGTTCTATGGAATGGGTCCTTTCTACGAAACGAAGAGCCTACAAGACCTCGTGGGCCATATCGCCATTGGGCTCGCCCCCCATACCTCAGGAGGTGTTGCATGCAGAATCATCGGATGGACAGATGCCTCTGCTGGATATGCCCATCCTCTCTTCCATGCTGCAAAGAGAAGGAACTGCGATGGTGACGAAGATAGCATTATGATGCTAATGGACGGTTTGCTAAACTTCACTCAGACGATCCTACCTGCAAACAGGGGCGGCAGAATGGATGCCCCCCTAGTCCTCACAACTAGACTGAATCCCAGTGAAATTGACAAGGAGGCATTGAACGTCGACTGCTCATGGTGCTACACTAGAGAATTCTACGAGGCGACTCTTAGCCAGCCGCACTCAAAGGAAGTCAGGAGATTGGTGGACCTAGTTGAGAACAGACTTGGGATGATTGGGGAGATTCGTGGTTATGGGTGGACTCACGATTCAGGACCATTGGATGCAGGCCCAGAAAACTCCTCTTACAAGACCCTCGTCACCATGAAGGACAAGTTAGACAGTCAATTGAGCCTAGGGAGGGTCCTGCGTCCTGTTGCTGCTGAGAGAGTTGCAAAGCAAGTAATTGAGTCGCACTTCCTGCCAGACATGAGAGGAAATCTGATGGCATACACGAGACAGAAGATTCGATGCGTGAAGTGCGGCGAGTCGTATCGAAGGATGCCGCTGGCAGGGAAATGCATCAAACAGAAGTCTAGGCCTTCTGGAGGTTTCACAGGAGGGGGCATGGACTCCGGTTGTGGTGGCAATGTGGTGCTCTCAGTTTCAGAAGGAGCGGTGAGGAAATATATCCAGATCACTGAAGAAGTCATGGAGGAATATGGCGTGGATGACTACACCAAGCATAGGGTCGGGTGGATGTCCTCGAGTGTAGACTCGTTATTCAACAACGACAGAGTCACCGTGATGACGCTCGAGGACTTCATCTGATTAGATATGCCAGAGGGTCACCGAGGAGAAGCATCGGCAGAATTGCCAAGAACAGATACACTAGGAAGGGGTGCTTCCTAGTTATCCAGACACTATCTATTCCCAATTC
The DNA here is from genome assembly GCA_965660655.1 of Candidatus Thalassarchaeaceae archaeon. GTDB lineage: Archaea > Thermoplasmatota > Poseidoniia > Poseidoniales > Thalassarchaeaceae > UBA36. The sequence continues at coordinate 39,049 of CBFIAW010000002.1, forward strand.
CTCCAGAAGTGACAGCTCTGCTTCTTTCGCCCTGTCAAAGGTCGACTTTCTTGATGGGAGTATTCGGTTCACAACGGTGTTCTCACCATTCTTCTGGATGACTTCTGTGAGTATCCATGAAGGATTATCGTCCATCTCTGAGGTTTCCCCGAGTTCTGAGATGCTCTTCTTAGTGGCGTGCCACGCCATCTTCAGATCGGAGATCGAGCCTATGTTCCCCCTTGCCGCATTGTGGACGAAAATAACTGGTGGTGCAATGAGGAAGGCGGCTGCAGCCCAAATGAACATCACCATCGACGGGGGCATCCTGAATATTGGGTCTTCGGCTAGTGGGTATATCTGCTCGGGGACGAAAGCCCACGAGGGGAAGAAGAGTGTGACTAGAATTAGTGCCTTCACATCCGCTCCCCCCTGGATAAGGCCTAGCCTCCACGAGAAGTAGAAGACGGTTGAAGTCAGCAATGCACCAACCATGCTCCACCAGAGTGTAGTGTTTTGAGCCTCATCCCCGAGGACCAAATCGACGAAGTCGGTTTCGGAGTAGGAGACAGCCCCTCCGACGAGGCCTGCCATTCCTAGGACATAGGCAATTGAGAGAAGCTTCTCTTGCCCGCTCCATTCTCTGAGATTCCTGGGGTCTGGGGGATCTGCGAAGCAAACGGAGAAAATGGAAACAATGGCCATAGCCATGCAAATGTTAGCGAAACCAGCGTCATCTGAGGCCATCTCAATAATCAGGACTAGCGCCGCTGGGATTGACCATCTAACCCAGTGGCTATCTCTGACAGAAAGTGTCTGGAAGTCCGAACGAGCCGCGGTTGCCATGCAAAGGACGAGCAATGAAATCCTGAGAGTGGAGAATAGGGGGTCGGCCATGCCAAGAGGCAACGGGCTGGCGACATCAAGGCTTCTGCGCTATCTCTATCCGCCGGATTGGAACAACCCGACCGATTGGTCGAGTATCCAAGCGCTGAAGAAATTCGCTATGCCGGCTATCCACATCATCTGGATCATCTGCCCCAGAACTAGGGTTGTTCCCCCTCCTCTGATTCTCGCAGTGATTAGTCCAAGAACCAAAATTGTAATGACGATGAGTCCCGAACCCATGTAGTTGAAGACTGCAATGTTCTGGTCTATACCACCTGTCTCCGCTAGAGCTGGCAGAGCCACGTCAACCCCACCTGACGCGGTCCCTACCTCACCTGTGCTGTCCACTAGCCCCTGGGCAACCGATGCGATGGTCTCCCCCAGGCCGGAGATGATGGAGGTGGTGATGTTCAGCGCTATAATCATGGCAATCAGCAGACCGTAGGATACGCTTCTCATCACGTTGGCCGAAATCTGCCTCCTCTGGCGTAACCCGAGGAGGGTGGTCGTGCTCTGGGAGACCATGTCGCCCACCAGACCCGGCATACCAGTCGAGGAGGAGCCCTCGATGAACACTCTTGTGAAACGCGAGACGAGCATCGAGTTGTTGTCCGCTGCGAACCAATCCCATGAGTAGTCGCTGTCGATCCTCATCGATAGCCTCTTTTCCAGATTTGAGATGGAATCGTCGAGGGCCCCGAAGTCGATTCCCGAGAGTGCCTTCACCATTGCGCTCGGCTCCTGTGCCCTAGCCTGAGCCGTCCCTCCGAAAGCCCTGATGAACTCTGGGAATGCATCGTCCCTCCTCCTAACTCGCGTCTCCTCCTGAGAGGTGATCATAGAGGGTGCGAGGAGCGGGGACATCATTGCTGCGATAACCAGCAGACCGTAGTATTTCCATTGGGCGAAAAGGATGTCTGTCCCGTAAAAGACGAACACTGTGATAAGTAGGAAGAACATTATGACTGCAAGAACGCCAGCGAACATCCACGATCGCCGCATGTCAATCGATTGATCGGTATTGAAGCCGTGCTTGGCGAACAGGTCCTCATCCGGAATCACTAGGGTGAAGAGGTACCATGCACCTATCTGTAGCAAGCCGAATAGGGTCCCGGCCATCAAGACCCATCTGGCTCTGAAGACCACTTCGAACCAGTTGTCTGTCTCTGATCCTGTCTGGAAGAGGATAAGGTGCAGACCGGCGACCACAAGAAGGAGGAGTCCCGTGGTGGTCAGTGAGACGAAGGTCTCCCTCAGGGTGTCCAACTGCTCCAGCCTGGCGTCGTATATGGTGGTGTAGGCCTGCTCGAAGGTCTCGTTCTCGCTGGTGAAGAACTCCCCGATTGGTTGGCCGACCTCCACTGAGAATGCCATCCTGTCAAGGAAATCGCTCCAGATTTCGGATGGGCTCTGACGGCCCACTATCCTAGCAGCCTCTGGGAGGTTTGTGTGCCATTTGGTGACTAGTGTCTCAATCGCTTGTATCTCGTGTGCGAGCGCACCGTAGTCACCCATCTCCTTGAGGACGTCGAACATCCCCTTCTCGGCTGACTCTCCCATGGAGAGGATTCCCATCCTGGTCATGAACATGTGCATGTCCTGCTCAATCTGAATTGCCTCAGCGGAGACCTGTGCCACTGGGTATGCTATCGTTCCAGCGAAGGCGAGAAGCGGGAATAACAGCACCAATCCGACGGCGGCCGCTCCTCCGATGGAATCGCTTACCGAAAACCAAACAGATAACCCTGCTATTAGGCCGATGATTACTGCTGGCAGGGAGAAAACCATCAGATACCTACTGAAGGGCATCCCGAGACGCAGGAGAGCGATTTCCCACAGGCTGGCCTTTTCCTCCATCTTCACCCGTCCCCCTAGTGATTAATTCCTGTCCAAGTCTCCAATGAAGAAGCGAATCTGTCCCACCCTTCCTTGAAGTAAATGTCCAGAAGGTCGAACACATCGTCGTAGTGGGTCAGATCGCGGTCACACATCCTCTGTATTGCCTCGGTTCGCCGCTGGAGTTCGTCGTAGATGTCCCTCTTGCTGCGGAAACCCATCCTAGGGGCTATTTTGTTCTCGAGCATGTCCGATTGGAACATCCCCCTGAAGTAGACCTCGTCTGCTACAGGATCCCACTCGAACATGTTCCTGGTCAAGATGCCGTCTGCGGTCTTGTCGAAGCCGATGACCTCGCTGACCCCGGTAATCCTCCTGGCTATTCCCCCTCCCGGGGCCTCGACGACCTCTTGGAAGATCGCGAAATTGAGATTGTCGAAGAAACGTGCAGGGACGTTGATTGGGTCTCCGGTGAACCTCTGGATGAGCTTCACAATATTGGAAGCGTGGAAGGTCCCGACAACAGGGTGTCCAGTCTGCATAGCTTGGAAGGCGATCGCCCCCTCGACTCCTCGGATCTCCCCGATAATGATGTATCTGGGCCTGGATCTTAGTGCCGCCTTCAGCAGGTCGAACATCTCGACACGGGAATCCTCGTTCTTCGATTCCCTAGTTATCAGTCGCTGCCAGATGGTGTGGGCCACCTTGACCTCGGGTGTGTCCTCGGCGGTGTAGATCTTGACGTTGTGATCGATGAATGGGAGAATTGCATTAAGGGTCGTGGTCTTTCCGGATGCCGTCTCTCCAGAGACAAGCATGGACATCCCCGACTCGAGGCCCAGCCAGATGTATGCGGCCATCTGGGCCGAGAGTGTCTTCCACTTGATCAGCTGGATAATCGAGATTGTCTCCTCCGCGAACTTCCTAATAGTGAATGAAGAGCCTTGGATTGAGACATCGTCGCTGTAGATAATATTGATTCTCGAGCCATCCAGCAGGGCACCGTCGACAATGGGTTTGCTGTCGGAAACGGGCCTACCGATCCTCTCCGACATGGATCTGAGGTACTTGGTAAGGAGGTCCTGGTCCTTGAATGCGATATTGGATGTGAGCATAGGGAAGACCTTGTGGTCCATGTTGATCCTCGAAAGGCCAATGGAGTGAATGTCCTCCAGCATCTCGTCGGCTAGTAGTGTCTCAAGGGGGCCGTTGTTCACCAGATCCCTCACAACCACGTACTTCAGGCGGTCCAGCTGATCTGGCGTTACCTTCAATGGGGCCTCGCCCAGACCAATGAGTTCCCTAGCTTGGTTGATAATTGGATTCGACAGGATTGACGAGGTCGTGGTGGTGGTCATCTCATCCATCATCTCGTGAATCATTATGATGAATTCCTCGTCGTCATCGAATCTCTCCTTCTGGGGGGCGTCTCGGAGGAGGCGCTCCACGATATTGTCCCGGATTTCCTCCTCCTCCATTGTGATGGTTGGCTCGAGACCGAACCAGAAGGTGTTGCCCGCCCCCTCGGCACCCTCCGGAGGGGAGTAAACGTGTGCGAAGCATGGTGGCTTGGTAGCGTAAATCAGGTTCCGAGGACTGACGCTCTTTGCATCCCTATCGAGTGGCCCGTAGTATATCGGCCTAGAACCGTGCTTTGCTTCGAACTCCTCGATCCATTCTCGGATGTGTGGGAATTCTGCCATCAAGCCGCCCAAGTCTCCCGGTTGTATGTTGAAAGTCGGCTTGTCGGGTTTTTCTTCGCCTGCTTCCTGTTCCGTGACCATTCAAACCCCTCCTCAAGCAACTGCTGTGATGTCCACGATGAAACCCATCTCAGGCATCACCTTCCAACCGATTCTCTCGGTCACTGGCCCGGCGGCCCTGAGGAACCTAGTTACCCCCACCGTCCTAACCAACTGCCCTCCGACGACTGAAGTCATCATGTCCAAGACTACCTCCGCGGAGTTCTTCATGCCCCTGAGGATGTCATTGTCCATCTCTTCTGGATCGATCGTGAGGATCAGGGTTCGTCCCTCTGATGTGAATCTCCTCAGGGACACCATTAGCTCCTTGCTGGACATCTCCTCCGGCATTAGCTCGGATGCCCTGTCGATTACGACGACCTCGGCATCCTTGGAGGCTGGGGAATCCAGTATATCCAACAGAGTGACGTTCTCTTCGGAGGGCTCGGCAATGACTCCGAGGCTGGAAATCAAATGGAAGGAGCCCTCGTCTATTCTCTTGTCCATGTAGTAACCGATGCTGGCAACCTGCTCGAGCCAGCCTCTGGTAGTGAGCTCCGTGGTGTACAGAGCGACCCTGACGTCATTGGCCGTCATCCCGAATGACATTCGCTGACCTATGATGCTCTTGCCGGATCCTATCCCACCACACACTAGCATGAGTGCCCTGTTTGGGATTGCTGTGCCCATGCTCTGGCCCAGGCTGTCCTGGATGACCCCGAACTCGAAGTTGTCCACGTTAGGCTGGCTTGACAATTCGGACTTCCTCCCTAAGTGTGTCTAGTCCCGTGTAACCGGTTGCTGTCGAGGAGACGCTGACTGTCATTGTTAGGTCATTATCCCCAGAGATTAGGTCAGTATCGAGGCCGGAATTGGTGAGTGTGAACTGGACTGTCTTGCCCGGTAGCCATTCCGTAGTGACCCCATCAGTGACTGTCACGGTCATGGTTGTGCCCCCTAGTGCAGCCCCCACCGAGTTGACGTCCAAGAAGGTGTCCCCCGAGTTCTGGAGGTGTATCTTCGCATCCTCACCCCCCTCCCAAGCTATGTTGATCGGGTCGCTGACCAGTGACACGCGCGTCCTGACGTCCTCCGCGCTCTGCTTGCCCCTCTCGTCGAGGACGTCATCCATGTCATCCCATGTCCCTAGGAGGATGCCGGAGACCAGTGCTGCAACAATCAGGCCAGTGCTGAGGAGGATTATCTCTGAAGGCCCGCTTGTCATTTTCTCTCTCCTCACGTTATGGTTACGGTCTCCGCGTCGTTGTAGTCGTATATAGCAAGGAAGGCCCTGTCTGGGTCGTGGTCGATTGCGAATCCGTGGGTGTTGGAATCCAGGGGGAATGCATCCGTGGATAGCTGCTCTCCCGGGAAAAGGTACAGGTTGGTGCCCGAATAGTGGGTAACGAAGGGGATGAATGGGGTTCCCTGGTCTTTGGCCCCCGTGTCTGAGAAGGTTACGAAGATGTGCGAGAGATCGACCGTTTCAGAGCCTGTGTTCTGGATTGTGATGGTATTCTTATCGTGGAGTGAGGAAATAGTTCCGGTGGCATCGCCATTACCACATCCGTTAATGGTGATAACGTCGCCAATTTCGTATCCTGATCCCGGTTGTTCGACAGAAATAGAATCCACTGAACCCGTTGTTTGAGTTACCGACACTACTAGGCCGGTTCCGCCTCCAGTTGTTGTGCAGCCCCCTCCAGTGACGTAATCAGAACCGCTTAAGGTAACAGAAAGAGTGTTGGCGGGCCCTGTGGACTCAACCTTGTCAGTTACAGACAAGAGGTTCACCTGTGGCTCTGGAAGTTCGTACTCGGAGTTCTTCACCGACTCGTCGATGCTCTCGACCATGGTCACGGTCGCCATTCCGAACACCATTATGAAAACGGTGCCAACGACCATCGCGCCGACGCTGGACCCAGACAATCAAATCCCCCCCCTAGGGAGTCCCCTGGGTCCTCCAGGCCTCGATCAGAGCGGCGAATGTCAGCAGGGTCCTGTTGTTCACGGATGGTGCTCCCTCGGACCCCTCCCCGGGCTCTGCGAGGGTCGCTATTGAGATGAGTGCCTTCTCCTCGGCTGAGGTTATGACGCCTGACTTCGAGGCGGCCTTGAGGAAGCCGAGGGCGTCTGCACCGCTCATGTGATCCAGCAGGAGGGCGACTATCTTGGTGGGGTCGACGCTCGGTCCGTGCATCAGGGCGTCGGCCTCGGAGCTCTTCAGGAACGGGTTGACCGCGAGGGACTGTGCCTCGTATAGGTCGAGGAGCCCGGGGCCCCCTGGCATCCCCCCAGCAGTGAGGTTCCCTCCTCCGGAAGGGGAGGGGTCGTCAACTGGTCGGCTTGTGACTGCCCCATCGTCTCCCACCGTGTGGATTACGTCCTGAGAATCGCCACCCCCACCACCTGAAGCGGGTGCGATAGAAACCGACTCGGCGGCGATCTTTGCAGTCTGCTGGGCGGTCATCTTGATGTTTGCCTCCATGAGGTCCATGGCCGTCTCCAGCCTCTCGAACCTGTCCTTAACCATGTCCACTAGCTCGGGGATCATGTCCTGTCCCTTGTTGGCCTGTGGGTCACCGAGCACACCGACCCTCGTTCCCGAGGGGGCAAACAGCCAGGCCTCGAGGTCTGTAGGCCTGAACTCAGTCGGTATGTCCACGTGTTCGACGGTTAGTTTGGCAACCTTGTCTAGTCGGGAGGCCATGCCCGGGTCGGCAGAGGAGTCAGAGGAGGTCCGGAACCTGTCCATTAACCCCATCAGAACACCTCATCTCTCCCTCTCCATTTGTTGCTTGTGCCTCGTGAGCCCCCGCTCACATTACCGACTTGCCAAGTGTCAGGGATTCGACCTTCAGGGTAGCGAGGGTCTCGCCACCGCCGTCGACTACTACTCGCAGATTCAGTACGGCCCCTACTCCTGCCTCAGCATCGCATCCAGGGGAGTCGCCCTTGACGGTTGGAGCAGTGAAGTCTGCTGTGGTTAGGGTGACGCTCGTGTCCGTATCAGTGGGTGTTAGATCGATGACGAACTTGAACGTGGTACCTGCTGTAATCTCATCGCCATCTGCTATGTCCGTGTCGTCAAGCTCCAAGGAGTCGGCCTCGAGGGTGTCAATCGTGGAGAAGGAACTACCATCATCGAGCGTGACTATGCACGAGATGTACCACGTGATATCGCCCTCTTGGACGTTCAGTGAGCCGGATGAGACTCTTGCGATTACGACCATGGTGTCGACGTCAGTGTCCGTCCCGGTTGCACCCATGGGCTCGCCGGTTGTCACGATGTATACGTCGGAGACCGAGACCTTACCGGATATCTGATCCCTCGTGTCCGAACTAGTGTTCTCGGCGTTCTGCTGCAGCTCCTCAGCGGTCTTGATGATGATGGTGGATGCCACAGCGGCCACTAGGATCAGGGCGATGAAGACGATCATCGCACCGATACCGATCGATCCCTCCGTGTCCCTCCTGTCCGGGGTTGTGAGTTCTGTAACCATCTCAGGTCACCTCCTTGCCAGAGACGACCGATTCGATTTGGAGCTCGGAGATGGTCGTGCCTCCTCCGTTGACGACCATCTTCATCTCGACGGTGTCGCCTACCGAGAGAGAGGTTGAGCAGGCTCCTGCGTCGTCACCATCCGGGTCGAGGTTGATGTCGAACTTGAAAGTGGTACCGGCGGTAAGCTCAGCCGTTGCTAAGTAGTCGGAGCCGTCAAGTTGGTCCGCGTTGACACCTTCAGGCGCAACGATGGTACCCCCTCCAGCATCAGTGGTCCCGAGGTTGCCAGTGACCAATCCGAATGCAGCGCCGCCGCAAACAACCACCCAATCGATGTCCTGGACCTGTACGCCGGTGGATCCCGATGCAATCTTGGCGGTGACGATGAACGAGTCGGCATTCGCGGCGGTGGTCGTTCCAGTACCATTCACTATGATCTGGATGATGTTCACCTTTCCTGAAATCTCCTTTCTCGTATCGTCGCTCGTTGCTTCAGCGTTCTGCTGCAGCTCTTCGGCGGTCTTGATGATGATCGTCGAGGCCACCGCGGCTACTAGGATTAGTGCGATGAAGACAATCATCGCTCCAATACCGATTGAGCCTTCGTCTCGGTTTCTTTCTACTGTCTGGTATTCTTCGCTCATTGCGTGTTCACCCGTGCCCCCCTGTGATTGCTAATCATTTATGATATTACTGGAAAATGAGGATGTTTTTCCAGTTCTGGATATGAAAACTAACTGCCGATACCAATGGCCTCACGCAGGTTGAGTACCTCGATTGGCACGTGCACAACGTCCCCGGGCGACAGGTTCTCGACTAGTGGCAGCCTTAGAGTCTCGAAGCCGTCTGGCATCCATGGGTCTAGAAGGAGCCCCTGCATGAGGTTCGGTGTCCTGTTCTCTACCCTGGTCTGGACCTTGAGGCTGCCATAATCGACATGGTACCCGGTAGTGATGTTCAGGCTGCTACCGAGGAGAGATGTCTGGGGGAATGAACCCGAGGGTCGTATCTCGATCCCTATCTCGATGAATCCCTCTGGGGGAATCTCGGGGATCTCGCACATCTTCGGGGTGGAGGACCACCCAAACGGGATTGGCGGTGCCAGTCTCATGGTTGAGATGTTGTTCTCGCCTGTGTTCTCGAGGGTGATAACCATGAGGGCGTGGTCCTTGCCCTCTGGCCATGATGTTCCGATCGAAAGGAAGAAACTGTTCACTAGGAAGGGGCTGGTTGCCTCGTGAACTGCGATCGGACCGAGTGCGCTTATCGCATCCTCGAAGGCCTTGGCAGCCGAGGACAGGTCGGAGTCTAGGGCCTTCTTTCCCTGGTTGACCAGAGTCAGTGCGATCTCCTCGATGTCGCTCAGCTCCCCCATCTCGTTGAGGTGCCTTCCGAGTGTGTTGAGGGATCTCTCCAAGCCATCCCTGCCCATTGATGACACCGCTCCCTCGACGCAATCCGCAGCAGCTCCCCAGTTCCCCTCCCTTAGGTGCTGGAGGCCCAGCATCGTGAGGTCCCATGCGTTGCGGTCGCCCTCGGACATCTCCTCGAGCTCCTCGAGCGAGCGCTCCAGTGAGTAAAGCGCCCTGTAGAGGTCCATGATCTGGCCCTCGGCCTCATCGACCTCCTTTGACAGGGTCTTCAGCATCTTCTTGGCGCTCAATGGCCTGTTGGCCCAGATGGCGAACTGTACGTTCTCCGCCTCTTCCTCAATGTAGTCTATCCTCTTGAGGGTCGCCTCGGCCCCCCCTGCGGCTGGTGCTTGCTCCCTAGCCAATTCAGTTGCCCCCGCCTGGCTTGTTCCCGGCCCTTCCAAGAATCTTCTTGATTCGTATGGCGCGCAATTCGATGTCTGCGAGTTGGCTGTAGAGTGTGTCGTATGACCTGTCGAGGAACCTCAGAATCATGTGTACCAGGATGGGGGAGATCACCATTAAGGAAAGGATCGAGATGATTGAGCTCGCCCCCATGTCTATCTCGAGTGCGGGGGTGAGTAGGACGAACGGCAGGAAGGCGTATGGGGCGCAGGAGATGATCGCCCGTAGTTCCTTTCGTGTGTTTGCCTGTGCCTCGTCGTGGTCCTCCAGGAGGGACGTGGTCCCGATCCTGGACTTCTTCCTGTCATCATGGATGGACTGAAGCTCGCTCGAGGACAGCCATGCCACAAAGGCTGCGAATACGACTGAGGCGATCGCGCAGATCAGGGTTAGCCAAGTGGAGAGGCCGGATAGGGAGAGCATGCCGAATCCCATGGCAGCCACGTAGGCAGATGCGTGGAGCCGGCTCTCTGCCTCATCCATTCCCTGGCGAAGGAGCGAGAGTGCCACGAACAGGATTGCCAATGCAGCCATGGCTGCGGTCGGGATTGCCAATCCCGAAAGCTCGATGCTCGGTGTCGTCCATGATTTGATTGAGAGGGCGGCCGCGTAATTGTCGTTTTCTTCCAAGTTGCCGAAGACCCCCCCCTGTTGCATTATTTCCGGTGGGAATACCAGAGATACCGCACAGTCGAGTGTCTCGGAAGATGAGTACCAGGGGATGGCGTTTAGCTCGACGGCCCATGATGCCGTGGCATTGCCCCCAGGGGCAAGCGAAGGCAGGGTGATGGTGGCAAACGCATTGGCGATTGTAGCGTATGAGGTGGACGTGCAGTCTAGCCTGACTACGACTTCTGAAGGCATCATTGCATTGCCCGCGTTGATCACCAAGACGTCTATCCAAGTGCTTTCGCCCTCTGTACCCTCGCTCCTGAAGGAGACGCCGTCGATCATGGGGTCGGTCGATTCGGACATCCTTAGCTTGACCACTAGGTCGGTGGAGGATTCCGTGTCGGTGGTCTCGTCCGGGTTCCTTAGTTGCAGGAAGATATCCCATCCGTCATCGGGTGCTGGGAACCTCTTGTCGGGGATGATGACTTGGATGATTATCGTACCACCATGACCCTCGCGTGACCCGCCCTCGTAGGGAGTGGTTGGCTCCAGTTCCCATGCTGAGTTGCATGTCGCCAGAGTCGCCGCGGTAGCAGCTATTCCCGCTCCGCCTTGATCGGCTAGGAGGCACATTCCGCTACCGTTGTCGATGTCGTGGTCTATGCTCATCCCCCACTCAGACTCCGAGAAGAAGCTGGAGGGGACTTTCCTCTCGGGGAGATCAGCAGCCGAGTCGTACGGGTCCCTCTTTCCGTTCATGGCTAGGGTGTAGGCCCTCTCCGCGGGGGAGGGACTGCCCCAGGAGTTAACGTTGGTCCAAGGGATCGCAATCTGACGGCAGTTCGGGTCCTGGTTGCCGTCGCATGCCAGTTCGCCAGCAGAGTCGAAGCTGAGTAGGTACTCGTCGTCGGTCTGGGCCCTGACCACAATAATCGGGGTGCTGTCCTGCTGGGAATCGACGTCGATCCCTATTGGGGTTCGAGTTAGGGTGAAGGACCCGGTCTCGCCCTTGAAGTGGTCTGCTTGCAGGGTGCTGAATGTGAACATGAAGGAGCTGGTCTGCCCCACGCCCAGCGTTAGGGTGGTGGATCCGACGTTGTTGTCAACTCTGAACCTATCCATGGTCGGATCGATGTCTGTCGTCGACCACTGCACGCTCAATTGCATCTCTGCATTGCCCTTGTTCTCCATCACGAAGTGGACCGCACGAGCCACGCCCGGGACAATTGCTATCCTCTCGGGCGCCTCTACCAACTGCACGTCGAACACCGGTAGTACTTCGATCTGAATCATCTTCGAACCAGCGGGAACCCCTCCCCCTTTGGCAACCCTATCTTGGAGGGGGACGCTCTGCTGGGTTCCATTGACCGTAATCGTCGATGGCCAGGTTGGGTAAGGATCGGTGATGTTGACGGCCCTTAGAGTAATGTTGTGGATGACGTAGGCCTCGAGAATCTCGCCTCCATCGATCAATTCGGGGAGTGTGATCGTCAGCATGACCTTGTGACTTGATTCCGGATCAATCGTGAATCCTGATTCGTTGACGGAGTAAGTCCAGTTCTTCGAGGCCCCGAAGTCTGCGGTAAGGTTCAGCGTCTCCATCAGGTTTCCCCTGTTTATCAGCGTCACTTCGATATCTACGAAGCCCCCAGGCGCGACCTCGAATTGGGACGACCCGATGAAGTCTATTCGATGATCGGGTGCTACTTGCACGTTCCATTCGCAGGTAGACAAGATCGTGCCGTTATAGGACGCTGTCAGATTGAAGCTCTGGGATACGTCAGCCCTAGCAAGTAGGCTGGCCTTGGCATAGACTCTCACGATTGCCTGAGAACCAGGAGGTACCAACTGAGTAGCGTTCATCTCACAGGCCCCTTGCTCATTGAAGCAGACGTCGAGTTTGTCGGGATACGAGCTTTCTAGAGCAAGTTCGTAAGTAATGTTGGTGTTGCCGGTGTTGTTTAGCACTGTGATAATCGTTTTCTGGCCCACCCTGTTGGTCTCAGAAAGGTCAGCGGTTTCGGAGGACTCGATTACCGCTGTCGATTTGGTGGGATAAAACTCAGCAGAGACGACTTCGGTTAGTCTGATCAGTGCTGGCGCATAGGCCATTAGCTCTCCCGTTTCAGAGGCGTTGGCATAGACCCATACCTCATGGATCTCGTCGGCGCTGGCTGAGTCAGGAGGAATTGCTGTGACTATTACTGTGAACTGGTCTTGGAATGCCGTCCCCCCAGTCCCATTGTCCGGGAAGAGGTTTGTTCTGGATTGTAGCAGGTTCGCAGCTGAGCTTGCTAGTGAAATCGTCCATCCGGGCTTAGAAACATATCCGAGAGTGAAGTTAGCAACGTCATTGCCGGTGTTCTTCAGGGTTAGATTGGCGGAAATCGACGTCCCTGGGTCACCGACTGCGACGCCTGAAGATATCATCTCCGCGGACCAAATCTCCTCTATGGTCAATGAGACGGTAGCAGATGCATTGCGGGAGATAGTTCCCGGGAAAGTACCCCAATCAGAGGTTGCTTTGAATGAGAATGAGAGAGTGCCTGCAGCGGGGTAGGGGAACTCGACGGGGTTCGGGTTGAATGCTAGTGCGACTTTGCCGTATCCTATCTCCCCTGGCTCTAGTTCCATTGTAGATGGCGCTGCAGCGGCGGTCCACCTCTGTAGTTCGGCTGGACTTGAGCCAGTTAGAGGGGTGTCCTGGACAAATGACATGCCATTCCCATTGGAGGGGGAGAGGGAGACTTGGGCCAATGTATCGTTCGAACCGAGGTTATGCACGATGGTAACCTCGTAGTCGACCCATCTGTTGAAGTTCCCCCCGATGATGTCATTGACCGTGATGTCGTTGGCCCCTCCTGTGAGGATGATGTCCAGTTCGACAATGCTGTCCACAAGAATGGTTGTCTGGTTGGTGGACGGAACTCCACCCTCCATCGGGATGGCTTGTACGATAAGAATGACCTGTTCTATCGATGATACCTTCCAAGACGGGTTCAGCGGCATCTCTAGCTCTGGGGTCGTGATCGTGACTGGGATTGCACGGGTCTCATTGGGCAATAATACATCAGTGATGGTTACTGGGGAGTGGATGGTCCAGAATGGGACCGCTTCTGTGGCTCCGACGTCGATCTGGTACTGGGCTGGGGCGGTTCCCGTGTTCTTGAGTGTGTACTCAATGGTCCTAGGGGTTCCCGGAGTGATGTTAGCGAAATTTTCACCTGATTGATGGCTGTGATTCTGGAAGATCTCCGAGGAGTAAGTGCCTCCTGCCATTACCATGGTAGTGGCCTCCAGGACATATCCCGCAGTTTGGCTTTGGATAGTTACTGTGACCAACACGGATGCTCCGTTTGAGGCGTCCGCGGGGACGTTGACGTTGATCTGGATGGCCTCGGTGTCTCCTGCTGCTACCGTGAGTGGGGAAGAGGAGGAGAATATTGTCCCTGATGCGTTAACCCAGTAGTCACTCGGTGCGGAGTTGTTTGACTGGAGAACCTCGAAGTCATCGCTTACCGTACCCGAGTTCTGCAGGATGAAGTTCAGAACTGTCTGGGAACCGGGGTCGACGTTTCTGTTTATTGCTGGAAGTAGAGAGGCTCTGAGAGCGACGAAATTGACGATTCTGGATTCGATGGTGACTGATGTGGTGGATACGCCCGCGATCAAGATGCTCCCACCCAATGTGTAGTCCCCCTCCAGGTTAGAGCCATCGAAGGAGACGGTGATGTTCTGTGGCGCGGGGGGGTTCGCAAGGCTTCCAGGCAATAGTTCCTCAGTGGAAGATGTGAGTGAAATGCTGGCACCCCCCAGAGAGGGAGTCAGGGTTAGTTGTGCGGTGACGTCTACGGGTTGGTTTCCGGTGTTCACCGCCGTGATGCCCCCCTCCCACATAGCTCGGGCCAAGGAGGAGCCGTCTTCTGGGAGGGAGTCGGCAATGTCTGCAGCGTTTTCCACGGCAACTACGTTGACGTTGTTGAGTGACATCACGTCGTTGCTTGCGTTGGAGTCAGAAGACGTCGAGGCCACCTCCCATGATGCGGTTAGCTGCAAACCGGAATCTATCACGGAGGATGCATCCCAGTATAGGAGATGGTTTGCGGCAACCCCTGGGTTGATTGTGACAGATCTGTTGTCAACCAACACCCCATCGACCTTCAGAGTGACATTTCCTTCCGTAGCCGAACCACCGATGTTCAGAATTCCTACCCTGATAATATGGTTCTGGGGGGCTAGGGTTGGAACCCCTGCGACGAGAACCGAGGGGGTGGTTACATGGAGGTCGGTTACTGCGACATCCGGATCTATTGATCTTCCCGAGGTCATCATCGGAACCTCTTCTACTGGTGCTGCCGGAATGCTTGCCATCAATGGGGAGAGGAACAGCAGTGCCACCAGAATCGTGGCCTTGCTAGCCCTATTTGTGAGCCTATTGGAGTATTTGGCATGGTTTGAGATGTCTTGTGTTCCCATCGCTTCCGCTCCCCTCCTCGTAGAGGAGACTAACAATCATTATGAAACAACCGGAGAAAAATTGTTTCCCGGGTGATTGGCTAAGTGTTACGACCGATGTTATGAAAAGTCACTGCTCGCGTTCGGTCACGTGGCGGACGCTGTATCCCTCATTATCATCGTGCTTATTCTACTAGCGACGTTCAACGGCTTGTTCAGAATAATGCGTTCTCAGTCGAGGAGAACTATACTTCCCTCAACAAGAAGGAATGTTCCGGATTCGATACTAGCTGGAGTGGCTTCTAGGAGAAGAGGAGTAAGGGGTAGGGACCGATCGGGAAGCCCCACGGTTGCAGGCTCTCTCGGCGAGGGGTCGGAGGCTATTGGCGCGGGAGTTCAAGAGGCTGAGATTTCTTCGAAGGGAGCTTCTGCTCTCGAGAAGAGGCTGGAGAGAGAGGGTGCAAAGAGGGGTTCTGTTCAGATTAGTCTGATGTGGGACAACTGGAATGATCTCGACCTTCACGTAATTACTCCATCTGGGGAACACATCTACCACGACAACAGGAATTCTACTTGCGGAGGTGAGTTGGATATCGACATGAACTTCAAGCCCACCTCAAAGTCTCCTGTGGAGAATATCGTTTGGACCAACTCCCCTCCACCAGGGGTATACAGAGTTGGAGTAAGGCACTACAAAATTCACACAAGAGGAATCTTCTCGTGGGTTCCTTTCCTATCTAGGATTCATCGAAAGAATTCTACGGATTTCACAGTGAGCCTCACCATTGGCGATAGTAAGCGATTCTACGAGGGATCAATGGTCAAGGGCAATGACTTGCAGTTCGTGGCTAAGTTCGCTATAGCGGGCCCTGATGGAGAGGTCCCCGAACTAACGGTGAGTGAACAAGATGAAGAGGGGGAGGAGGATTTCACTGAAGCCAGAGACGTCGATACCCTACGCAGGCGTGTTGGAACGGTGCAAGATGGCGTTTCAGTCAACCTCAGCTGGGAAGGAAAGGGTGACTTGGGCTTGTCGGTTGTTGATTCAAATGGCGACCAGTTGTCCTTCTTCAATCCCGAAGGATTGGGAGGCGGTTCCTTCGACTTAGAGGGCTTCGAGCCTAAATCTGGAAGCAGATCGATTAGTTGGGACTCGAGCCCCCCAAATGGCTCATATTCAATTGTTGTAAGGCATTTCGAGGCCGAAGAAGATACGGGAGAAATTGGTTTCAGTGTGGTCGTAAACAACCGAGGGGAATCCGAGGAGTTCTCAGGGGTGGCTCAACCCGATGGTTCCAGTGTGGAAGTTGGGTCTTTCGAAGTCTAGTCCATCGACAAGCCCTGGATGCTGAGAATTCTACTCATCCACTGAAGCTTCTCTATTTTGGTCTGTTCTTGTGTCTTTCCTGACCATCGTCCAACCACGTCCGTCCTTGTTCCAAGCATCTTGATCTGGTTCTTGCTCACACCAAGGGCTGTGAGGATGCAGGCTGCACGATCCCCGTCGGTGAAACCTCCTGGGTTGTGCATTCCGACAATCCGTTCTGAGGTCTGGTGCGTGAGTACAAGTTCAGGTGGGTTGACTTGATCTTCTGCCACGCCCAGTAGAGACTCCCAATCCTGTCTATTGTCCCCATGCGCATGGAGGAAAATTGGGATAGCCCTTCTAACCGCCTGAATTGTTCCTTCTCCGCCGTCGGCGTCGCTTACCATGCATGCCACCCTGGACCATGCCTTTTCTGAGAGCGATCCGGGTATCTCAGAAATCACTCCTGCGGCACCATCGGCAGCAACTATCAGAATCGGTTCGGAGAGTATATCCAATATCTCCTCTGGCTCAATTGCGGCTCCAAGAATCGCCACCCTTGCCTTTCTGATTACTAATCTTCTGAACAGTCTCGATAGCGAAACTGCTCTGTTGTGTCTGGCCCATTTTCCCACGCTCGAGCTCTCGACCCTGAGGAGCATTGCGCGTGCACTCTCTATGTCATCGGACTCGGTCCAGCCGAAATACTCCCTGACATCCCCTTGCACATCGACGAGGGTCGACAAATATGGCGTCAAGTCATCAAGGTTTTCAGAGTACGTCATGCTCTCCAGTGGAAGGGCTCGGTAAGTATTGAAGAACCCTCGCGGAACTCTGATGAACGTGCCTATGCCCATCAGAGCTCCGGAAATCGATGATGCGGGCCTTCTGGCTCGCTATCCTTTCCTACCACAAGGGGGCTCATTCATCAGATCGATGCTAGAGGAGAATGGGATTACTGTTGAGGACCTAATCGATGCTCCTTGGTTGGAGGATGTCAGGACAAGGGGCATGCTGAGGCTGGTAGATTCGGTTCTACAGCAGGAGGGGGTCGGTGCTTCTTCCAGCATAGACATCTCAACAGAGGTAGGGAGGATGACTGAAGCACTCTCTTTCCTGCATGCGATGTTGATAGTATGTGCGTCCTTCGACGAGAGGCTCCTTTCAAGGTGGATTGAGGGGGAGTCTAGTAGAGCCGACAGGCTATTGGGGATGGATTCTGACAACTTCAAACTTATTTCCTCGTCTTTCCTTTCTGGGATGGTTGTCGATGTTGATTCGGGGGGTTCTGAGGTGTACTGGATACCAATGGTCGATTTCATTGAGCTCAGTCCCAAGATTTCTGGGAAGTACTGGAGATTGGTGAACAGGCCGTTGAAGAAGGGATGGGTATGCTTGGATTCTGGTGCAGGAGAATCTGGTCGCGAGAGGGCAGCACGATTGATCAAAGAAAGAATTCGGGAGAGCCTTAGGGAGAGCTGTGAGGGAAGAATGGCCAGGATGGATGATGAATTCGCTGCGAAGTTCGCCGACCCAGTAGAAAGGATCGCCGGGCTACTTTCCGAGAGGGTCAAGGAGGAGATGCCGATGACGGCAGCGATAAGGGACGATTGGCCGCCATGCTTCGAATCAGCGGTTTCAGAATTGAATCAGGGGGTGAACGTCAATCACGTTGGACGCGTCTTCCTAGCGGCGTTCTCTCGTTCAATTGGTCTGCCGCAGGAACAGGCCTGCAACTTCTTCGCAAATGCCCCAGACTACAACGCTGACACGACTGCATACCAAGTGAATCAGATATACGAAAGGGAGTACACCCCTCATGGGTGCTCGTCTCTGAAGACCAACGCAAGATGCCCGATTCAAATTGGAGAGGATCAGCTGTGTGACCAAGAATGGCTGACTCATCCGTTGAAGTACATCAGGGCTAAGCAGAGAAGGCGATTCAATTCAGATAGAGAAGAGGCGAATGAGCCTGACGATGGTTCAATTAGCAGTTCGGCCAATTCCTCATAAGCAGGGGCTCGCCAACTATCTCCACAGGGGGCGGGGAGATAGTACGAACACTTGTCCTGACGATTGACAGAGATAACGACCTCGGGGTCAAATCTGGCATCAGGGGGCCAGTGGTTGGAAGGAAATCCTGCCTAACGGCTGCTCTGAGGTTGGGTATTGCCGATCCAGAGGAGTCGGACACAAACGCGATACTTGGGGCGCTTCATCATCATGATAGGTTAGCCGAAGGGGCCGGTGCAAGCGATGAGGTTCAGATAGCCATTCTCACTGGGGATGTGCGAGTTGGCCCTAGAAGTGATCGTGCCATTGCAAGCCAATTAGACGAAGTCATTCAGGATTTTCAACCCGATGCGGCTGTTCTAGTGACCGATGGCGCAGATGACGAGGCTTCACTGCCGATTGTGACTTCCAGGGTAAGGGTGGACACCGTGGAGAAGGTTATCGTAAGACAATCGAAGGGAATCGAAGGGACTTACTACTACATTGTGAAGGCTATCGAGGATCCTAGGTTCAGATCGAGGCTGCTTGTGCCTCTTGCGATTTTCCTAATCATAATCGGACTTGGTCTAATCCTTCCGAATGGTATCGCCCTCATTGGTTCGCTCCCATTGCTGATTGGACTATGGGTATTGGGCAAAGGACTGGGATTGGAGGCACAAATGGAACGTGTCGCGATGGAGATGAGGGACAGTGCGACGGGTGGGCTTTTCTCGTCGCTGCTATGGGGTATGTCGATAGTGAGCCTGTTTCTAGCGGTGGCAACTGTATGGTCCGGCTGGGATGAACCGGTTCCCGATCAGTCTTCTCATTTCGAGCATTTGGTTGGACTTGTGGATGAGGTTCTCCAGTGGATCGTTGGAGGCGTCCTGTCGTTCTTGCTTGCACTAGGGGTGCTAAGGTGGAAGGAGGGCTCTTTCACAGGAAGGAGCGTGCTGCTCATTGGTTTGTCCGTTGTGATCTACACCTTCATCGCGGCAACGATTGACGTCGCACTACAAATTTCGTCTGGCGAACAGTATACCCCGACTTTCGACCAATTGGGTGATGATTGGGGGCTTCCCATCCTGACTATGGTGATGTATTATCTTCTCAGGACTATCGTGCAGTCTTTTTCCGAGGATGACGAATTGGCCCAAGGGAATCGGTTCTGGGGAGTCTGATGGGAGAGGTCACGGCCTCCATAACATGGGAGGGACCTAAGGATAGGGGCGAGGCCCTCATGGCGGCAATATGTCCAGACGACCCAGAAGACTTCAGTGTGGAATTGAAGGGAGACGAGAATCTGGTGAAGTTGAGCATTGTCGTTTCCTCTGAAGGTCTGGGTCAGTCAAGGACGTCTGTCGATGACATCCTTGCTTGCTTGGCGGCTGCTGAGGCTGGACTGGACTCCCTGGGATGATAGTTATCGGAAACTAGGACCATTCAAGGGGGGGTTTGTATTCGAACGCGCGTGAACGGGCTGCCACACGACCGATCCCATCTGCTCATCGAGTCGGGGGTCACCGGGATGCCAACCGAGTTATTCCAGAAGTCAATCAATAGATGGTTGAATGCCCATTTGTCTGACGATTTTGCTTCCGACGAAGGGACTGGTGATATTGTTGAGTCGTTAGCATACTCCAAGAGCACGGGGGTGGTGTGTGGAAAGTACCCCATTGGCATACTCATTGGGGACTTCTTTCCCACTTGCAAAATTCATTGGCTTGTTGAGGAGGGCGAGAGGGTTTCGGTTGGGGATAGGATTCTGTCTCTGACTGGTCCCTCTACGAGTGTTCTAAGCTGCGAGAGGACACTGCTCAACATACTTGGGAGGATGTCGGGGATAGCCACCCTTACGTCCGAATGGGTGAAAGAAGCGGGCGGAATTGGAATTGCCTGCACTAGGAAGACTGCGTGGGGGTTGATGGACAAATGGGCGGTCCACATCGGTGGTGGCCTTACACATCGACTTAGCAGGAGCGATGCGTTGATGATCAAGGAAAACGACTTGAGCGTAATTG
>CBFIAW010000003.1:0-38252 GCA_965660655.1 Candidatus Thalassarchaeaceae archaeon
AAGCGGTCAGTCCATCCCTGTCATAATCGGTTGAATTGTCAGTAGAGTCGGAAGGATCGAGACCTTGAATAGACTGCTGGAAAGTTGCGGTTTCAATATCCAATGATTCGCCGAAAATTACCTCGTAGAGATCTGGTATTAGATCGCCGTCTTGATCGGTTACCGGAGACTCAGTGCCCTCCGCCAGATTAGGATCTGTAGAGGAAACTGGAGACTGTGGGCGGGTCTGAGAGACTAATACGAGACCAGAAAAAATCAGCAGAGAAACTAGCAAAGCTGTCTGCTTCCTACGCATTCGCCCACCTCTATGCAAAATCCCGGGTTCAGAGATTTATCATGGTGATGGAGCGTAGTTCGGACATATGTCGTTAGAGGGGTCTTAGAATCTCAAACGAGGTAAGAAAATCACAGTTGTTCGACGAAAAGTATGGATTTGTTCAAAGGTCGCCTAGAACCGGGTCCGAATTGATGGGGATTGGTGTCACTCACTTGGGATCGGGCAGCCGCGGAAATGCCACCATAATCAGTTCTGAAGAATGCAATGTTCTAGTCGATTGTGGCTTCAGCCTAAAACAGACCGAGAAAAGATTGGCGATAGCCGGATTTGAGCCTGAGTCAATTGATTCCATCATCGTCACACATCATCACAAGGACCATTCAGGTTCGGCTCTGAGGGCCTCTAAGAAATGGGATTCCTCTCTGCACTGTAATCTCGGAACTGCATCGAAGATGAGTTGGAATACAGTAGAAGAGTGTAGGACATTTGGCAGTCTAGAGAGAGTCCAATTCTCGTCAAAACTTAGCATGTTGCCAATTCCCGTACCACATGATGATGCCGACAATGTAGCCCTGATAGCTAGTGACGGAAATGGGGGCCGGGCTGCGATTGTAACAGACCTAGGCGAAGCCCCACATGATCTGATTAAGCATTTGTCTGGTTGCAATCACATCTCAATAGAGGCGAACTATGATCATCGAAGGTTACTAGGGAGCGCCTATCCAGACTCCTTGAAGAGAAGAATTTCCGGGAGAGGGGGTCACCTTTCCAACAGACAAGCGGGGGAAATACTGATGGAAGTATTGCACGACGATTTGGAAAGTATTGTCCTATGTCACCTTTCAGAGAAGAATAACGCCCCCCATATAGCCGAGAGTGAGGTTCTGATGGCAATTGGTGACGAGTTTGGAGGTAGTATCGCAATTTCTAAGCAACTGGGCCCTGAATTTAGTTACTGGACGGGGCAATTGGAGCCGCGAAGCATAGTTGCGGCATGATTACCTGCCCATCACCGCTCTGTGAACAGAGTTCTGAACTTCCTTCATCCTCCCTACTGCGCCTAGGTCTCTGAATAGAGATAGTGACCTCTTAAGGTAATCCATTCTCTGGGAACTATCAGTTTCTACCTCTCCTAGTCTAGCGAGCAATTCACCCTGAAGCATCCGAAAGTCATTTGACTCAGCAACTGCGAGACCATTGAGGTAGTGCTCTGCAGCCTCTTCCCTGCGGCCCGCATCAATTAGAACCTGCCCGAGAAGCATCTCAACTTCCACGGTGCTTTGAGGGTCGTTTTGGTCCGAAAGCGTATCTAGTGCTCCTGAGTAATGGATGAGGGCTAGGTCGTTGTCTGAGATCTTTGCATAGTACCTTCCAAGAACGGCTCGTGACCTAGCATGAAGGAAATCCTGATTCAAGTCTTTAGTATTCTCGTATGCAAACAGAGCGTGATCCCTAGCCCTATCCAACTCGCCCATTTCGATAAATGCTGATGCAAGTCTAATTCTGGCGTCATTCAACTCCGGGTCTTTCTCCTTTTCCAATAGATCCTCAACGTTCCCATAAACCTCTAGTGCTCTTCGGGAATCTCTCCTTCTACGGAAAATATGACCCATGTTGTTGTAAGTTCTTGCCGCTCCAACAGCATCTCTAATCCCTATCTGAATCTTCAGAGCATTCCTGTGGAGTTCAAGGGCATCTTCCATTGCCCCTCTCTTTACTGCTATATCTGCCCTAGCGGACAGCAAACGGGCAAGTTCGTTACTTGGCTTGCTCCCACCAATATGCTTTGTTGCAGCATCATATTCTTCTTCGGCTTCATCCCATCTACCCTGGATGGTTAGAATATCGCCCTTTAGTTCACTAATTAGGCCTCTACTCTTAGAATCGAAGTCACTGCTTTCGAGAGAGTTGAGAATTGAGAGTAGCTCGGTGTGACCGGAACTAACCAATCTGTGCCCCTCGGTTAGCAGGACCTCGGCAAGACCATCCTCATCACCTGTCTGGCTTAAGTGGTGGATGAACTCAATCCTGTTGGCGGCATCACCCTTCTTACTCCTGTACCAATTTACTGCTGCGGAGTGAAGTCCATTCTTCATTTCCTCGTCCATCGACCTCAACAGGAATTCCCGAACAAGATCGTGGACATCGAAATTTTCAGCATCTGACTGGCGTGCCAGGCCCTTCTCGACCAAATCATCGAGGAGGTCTATACTCCCCTCTACTTGGTGAATAGCTTGGACAGGTATTGGTTCACGGAAAACTGCAATAGCCCCCAATAGGCGTTTCTCGGAGCCAGAAAGTCTACTGAAAATCTCCTTTTCGACAAATGCCTCCAGAGTGGCATGGAAGGTCTCAGCGACGTTGCCTCTGTTGATTAGCTCAAGAATCAACGGGTGACCACGGGATAGTGAGTAAATGTGTGTAAATTGTTCTGAGTCCATTTTTGGCATGGCAGTTAGGATCTGTCTGCTTGACTCCGCATCCAACCCCTGTAGGGGCATAACAAGGGTAACGATATTTCCAGACTGGTCGGATTCTGGAACGACCATTCTGAAGGAACGGGAGAACATGACCAGCCCAACTTCCTTCAGTGCATGAATTCTCAGAGTAAGCTCCCTAAGAATTGAGTAAAGGGTCTCATCTCCGACCTTGTGTAAGTCGTCAATCACTATCAAAGAAGGAGTCTCAGACAACCCAGAAGCAATTAGGTTGACTGCCATATTTGTTTGCGGCACTGGAGCTGAAGAAAGATAGTCGGAAAGGTCGTTGTTTCCCACTACTGAGAGCCATTCCGCGCATGCTTCTAGGAATGCACGAGAACCTTCCCAATCCTGGCATCGATGATATAGTAGATTCCTCCTGTGGGTGAATTTGTCTAGTATCTTTGTAGAAAGAGACGTTTTTCCGATCCCCGCAATACCGGGAACCAGAATTGAAGCAGACTTGGCTTCTAGGAGTTTTGCCATCACTTCTAGTTCCTTTTCTCGGCCATAGAATCTTCGTGTTCTGGGGAGGTCGTTGAGATAGGAAACTAGCTGCTTCTCAATGTGCTTAGATAAATCCCTCTCGACCAATTCAGAAGTCAGTCCAGATAGATCAATAGTACCTGAATCGTCCATGTATCGAAGCATGTCCACATGTCTAAGGGGAAGTTCTGATTCCTCTATAGCTTCGGCCAAGGACGTTTGAACGGAACGTCCATCTGAGTGTATTATTCTTACAGAAATCTCGGAAATCCTTGTCCAAATCTCGTCTGCAAACTTGGCCCCTTCATCTGTTAGGAAGTATGCCTTCCTCTTCCTAGAAACCCCAGTAACGTGTGCCTGCCTTTCGATAAGATGTCCGTCCTCCTTCATCCCAGAAATCGCACGGGGGACATTTGATCGAGCAATTGACACCGCATTGGCGATGCCCATCTGGGACAGTGCGAAGGGGACTTCTACCTTGTCGCTATGATCGATGTAGTCGCTGAGGTGGAGGAAAATCCTCTCTTGGACCCCCGGACGTGATGAGGCCGTCGTTGTCATATATCTAACACTAAGACTCACTCAATATACAAATGTTAGTAGAACTTGGTACCTTGATTATCCCTATAAATCTGAATCTGGGACCCATTCCTCAGAAGCAGCATCCCAAAGCCAACCAGGGTGGTCGTCATACCTCTCTAGAGCTCCCTCTCCCTCTCTTTCCTCGTCACCATAGTCTTCTGGTATCTGTGCTGGGGTCTTGTACTCCTCTTCTTCGTCATCGATCTCGATTCCTATGAAGCCGGTGAAGTATGCAAGAGCAGCCAATGACAATGTGGCCAATACTGACACCACTCCAACTAAAGCCCAGTTTATACTTTCAGTTGTTGGCTCCCCCTTACTAATTGGGTTTACTTCCATTGTTTGACCGGAATAGGAGAATTTCGGTATTGATGCTTCCCCCTTTATTCTCGAAGCAGGCACCCCTAGTTCCCATGTCCCGTCTTCGGAAACAATTGTGTTGTTGACTGGATTACCACCAATCAAAACAGAAACCTGTTTGCCGGGAAGACCGATGCCGGAATACATGGCCATTTCATTTTCGTCAACCCAAGACTGTTCTGGTTCCTGAATCTCGAATTGTAAGGGGATTACTTTGAAGGTTACAGGGGCTGAATTGACTCTGGAGTCCCAAGCATCGGTTGCGATGAAAATCACATTGTTCAGAGTCCAAGATTCCATGTCATCGTCGAAAAACAACATGTCTGCTGGATCGTATCGGGCGATTCCGTCTGTTCCCACCCCAACGACGAGGGGGTACCGGTCATCCGAGGTAATCGTTGAATCATTGTACACAGAAATGAATTGTATGTCGTTGTCGATGTCAGAGAAGTAGTCCTTCAGATCAATCTCGACAGTTGTGCACTTGTCGACGGAATTGGAATCTAAATCGCAATACAGGATGTATTCACTCTCCCACTCAGAAGAGTCGAATTCGGGCTGATTATTTCCGGCATTTGGAGGGTTGTCAGCTATGATTGTGACATCGGTCCAACTGCTGTAATCAATTCCGTCATATGAACGGAATCTGAGTAGGTATTCTGCATCATGACGCAGATCTGTAGTGTCCCACTCTATATCCCACACACCATCTTCCGAAAATTCACTAGTGCTCGTCTCGAAAACTGAGACGTAATCATTTGAAACGTCCTTCACTTCCAAGTCCACTCTTGTCACTCCACCATCGAAATCCCTAGCCACTCCGCTCAGGAGGGTATCAATAGAGGAAGAAATTCTGGTTCCCGAATATGGTTGATTAACACTAATTGTGGGTTGGCTATTCCTGTTATCAATAGTAAGAGTAAGGACCACTGGCTGACACTCGTCCACAACTCCGTTGCAGAAATCAGAATCGGATGCCCAAATTGTGAATGTGTAGGTTGTGAGTTCTCTGGGTCGGGAGCTGAAGTCCCATTCCCAACTCCATGTACCATCTGAATTGGTCTCAACTGGACTAGTGACTTGGTAGTTTGGACCTGAAATTTGCATATACACTAGGCCAATGTCGCTGTTGCATTCATCTGGGCACCCATATGGATCTTGAGAATAGCCATCAAAAATTACCGAACCGTCATCGTGCGACGAGAATGAACTTGGAGTAGTGACGAATATGTTTGGTGCTTGGGTATTGAGCTTTATTGTAAGTGAAACAACCGGGCTGTAGTCTATACCATCAAATGCTTTGAATTCGAATGTGTAATCTCCTTCCCCTGCCAGATTACTCATGTCAATATTGTAGTACCAAGAGCTGAAGGGCCTATTGAAACGTGTTACTTCGCCCACATCTGTACCGCTTGTATCGACGGCGTATTCAGCATCCTCCCAAGAACCAGTGAAGGGATTCCTAACCTGAACCTCATGCACGTATCCCCCTTGATCCCATTGGGCTCTCTCATCGGTGAGATAGCTATTCGCTAGTGTACCATCGTGGGCGCTACCTGTGATATTGACGACCCTGCGATATGAGTGCCCTTCATTCTCTGTGACAATCACTGTTGGAGCATCGTTCTCCAGGTGTGCGGTCTCTTCGAGTGAGTTCTCCTCAAGGGTAAATACTCCAGAGTAGTAGCCATAACCAAACCTATAGGCAGTATACCTGTAAAGTGACATTTCTCTTGTTCCTGCTGAGTAGTCGCAACTGGGATCAGCGGTGTCGATTGTCAGATCTCCGTCATTGTCAATCCCGTCGGAGCATGAGTCCTCGTACTCGTCATCAGCGAACCCATCCGGATTATCGCCCCCACCTAGACCTCTGAAATCAAGATGAAAGTTCGATGGAAGAGCGATCCAGGGGGTGAAACCATCGCCGCCGGTATTGACTCTGTAGAGGTCGTTTCCAAGTGCATCCTCCACAATAACCAAGGCATCGGAGACCTTTTCTCCGCCAATTAGTGCCTGGAACCTAACCAGCTCGGCCCTGCTAACCTGTACTGCGAAGTGAGTGGGTTGTGTTGCTATCTTGACCTTGGATAGATCCAAGTTTGTTAAATCTGCGAATGTGAAAACGGTGGAGTTGTTATCCATGCTGACGCCCAGCGGGAAGTTTCTCGGAGTCATGTTCTGGCAGTTGTTGCAGTCCTTGACTGGGGTGGGTATAATGGCGCCTTGGAATTCATTGTCTGGCCATGCCTCCTGATCTGGCCAAGAAAGTCGGACCGGGTATTCGCCGCTAGGAGGAGATGGGATATACTCGGACTGGGCAGTTACTGAGCTCTTGGTGACGTTGTAGATAGTCTCAGCTTGGTTCCAATCGTTTTCTGAGAAGTATGCTAGTGACCCGTATTGTTGGGAATCGGCATATCCACTATCGTAATTCTTGATTATAGCACCTGTCTTTTGCACGTCGAAGGAATTCCTCTGAATGTCCAAAAGAGACCCAATTGCTCGAATTCCATCAGCAGTCCCCCCTGCGGTGATAATGTTGTCATACATCGTCACACCCGTCACGTAGGCATGCAATACTGGACATGTGAACTGCCCCCCCCAATTGGTTTCACTACTGCAAGTCCCGGTTCCATCGTATGAGATTGTGTTGTTTGCTAGGTACAGCCTAGAAGCTGCTTGGATTGAATATGAATACATTCCAGCAACAACAGGAGTCAGAGTGGTGTCGAAAATCGAGTTGTTCTCGGCAATGACGTCGTAAGAGCCGCCAAGCCAGAGTCCGAAATATCCGCCTATTGGCCCAATCTCGTTTCCGTGGATGTGTGCCTCGCTGTTGTAAACAGAAACCCCAGAGCCAGCTGCTGCCCCCCCAATGTCGTTGTCCCGGAGGTAAATTAGCGCTCCGGCAGATGCGAATACACCGGCTCCTTCGGCCGTAGCAATTTCATTGTCAGAAATATCGAAGCTGAATGAAGTCCCCCCCACTGCCTTTTTGCCGTTGAGATCGATACCATTGCAGTTCACGTTAATTTGTGTGTTAGTGACGCTTCCTGCAGAGGTCCAAAGCCCGATTCCAAAGTCTCCCGATGTTATATCGGCGTTATCAATCTCGATGAACGAGTCCTCAGCCCAGATTGTATGGCGTCCGCCGTCTCTATTTCCGCAGCCATTGTCAGTTCCCGTCAAGGAGATGTCAGAGAGGGTGAAGGGGCTGACTGATGAACCTGAGGAGTAAATCTGCAGTGCTGCTCCAACGATGCTTTTGCTCTCATCGGTACCGACGACGAAATCTCCCCCGTTGAATGACGGTTGGGCCAGGTTTGTTGTCAACACACTGGAGGTGTTGATCTGGTTGAACGAAAGTTCGGTAAGAGTTGGGCTAGCACCATCAAGAACTAGGGCTCCGTATCGGAACTCCCCTACTGCGGAGACGTACTGTGGAATTCCCCATGCGCTGTCGAATGTAACGTACCTTAGACCTGTCTCAGAAAGATCGATCGAGCTCCTCATGAGCACACCCTCGTTGCAGGAGGGGTCGTCTATCCAAATCTCCTGATTGCCGGAACTCATCCCATAGCATTCGCCTGTTGCACTGGAGTTTACTGGTTCACTCCATCTCAGAGTGATCCTCATAGCGGGGCCGGCATTGGAAGAGGCCCCGCAGGAAGAGGAACCGGCACACAGGCTTCCTCTGACGTCCAGATGCGTCCCATTGGGGAACTCTATTGTTGCTCCCGGATTGATGATGAGTTTTGCACCGGGGGCGATTGTTACATCGCCTGTCAGAGTGTGAACGCCGGCCCAAGTCTCGGTACCAGTGATCGTCCCTGCCGTTGTCTCGTTAGATGCGGAAACGGTACCTGCTGGTAAAGCCAAAGAAAGCAGTATACTGAACAAGAATAGCCCTGTTAATGAGATTGATCTCAATTTCTCATCCCGCGCCATAATGCATCGGACGTCATCTAGACAATTTAATCATAGGGCCAAGGAGTTTCATTGGTAATCAATAAATCATGTGTTTTCTTGGGTGATTCCGAATTCAATTTCCACTTGTCTGGACCATTCTGCAGCATCTAGAAGCCCATATCCTTTCTTGGGGTGATGCGTTTCCGATTGGCTTGTATCCGATTGGGCTGAATTTGCCAGAGCAACCTTGACGAGATGCATCTCGTGGAGTTCGATTATCCCATTTTCACCAGCAATATGCTCACCGTGCAATGAGAGAATCAAAGCGAGTGCACCGGTAACCATCACCGTAGAGTCACTTGTCCCCGTGGAGAATGCGTAGGGAGGGTCTCGGTCACTGTCTCTGCAGGACCAGAGATCCACCCCGGGAGCAAGTATCTCTGGCTTCTGATTAGGGAATGTGCGCTCTTCGCTTGTTTCTGGGTCCACTTCTGCACCAACTGCGCTGTCCGCCCATGGATCCCCTCCTCTGTCATGGGCTCCGACTGCAATTACCCCTGTTAGGCTAGCCGGGGATGAAACGTCGGAGATATTCTGCTGAGGATCGCTGTTTCCAGCCGCAGCGATCACGAATATGCCATCTTCTAATGCTTCTCTGACTGCCTCCAGAGTATCGGAAGATGTAGAATAACTTGACCCTGGTGCCGTCCCTAGGCTTAGGGAGATAATGTCCGAATCCTGTGATATACGACACCACCTAATCGCTTGTGAGACCATTCCCTCGTTCGCAGATTTTCCGTCTGGTCCGAGGGAAATTGCGATTGACACAGAAACACCGGGAGCAGCTCCAAGAAAAGACCCGTTAGCGACGAGGAGCCCTGCCATTAGGGTCCCATGGCTATTTATCCCGATATCTCTGACCGGTGAGTCTTTTTCACTGTAGAAATCACGGAATCCCGCCAATGATATGTGAGTGAGATCGGGATGTGAAATGTCAATTCCTGTATCAACAATGCAGACTCTAACTCCTTCGCCCAGATTTCCAGATTCCTGCATTTCCCTGATGCCACTATCCTCAAAAGCCCACTCAGAATCTAGGACCTCACCGAGAATGGAGTATATTGAGGGATAGAGAAGGAGAATGGAAACGACCACTGCTGAGAATCCGACTGCCCCCCATGGCCATAAGAATCTCATTATTGGGTTCAAAGGCCATCTAAGTCTCCTTGCCTCTTCGTCACTGAGGCCATACGTCTCTCCGGGATAACCCGGTGAATCTCTGTCAACAGCCGTTAGCAGGCTAGAGTCCTCAGGTTCAGGCATCAATTCAAGATGCGGGATTCCACGCATGTTTGCCCCCTAATGCAGCGCTTAGTTAGTAGTATTAGAACGGGGCGCTGACTCGTCTACCTGGTCTTCTCGTGAAGTAGAGGAGTGCTGTAATTAGCATAATCAGGAATGCGTATGCCAGGTACTTCAGGTTGTCATTCTCAACAGAGCTGCTCCAAAGCTGAGCCTCCAAGACGCAAGAGGCCTTGCCTTCGGACTTAGGAGATGTGCAAGACTCGGACTTTTCATCGAGTAATTCACCGTCTATTGAGAAAACGAGCCAGTACGTCTTAGCCTCGGTAAACTGGGTGTAGTCCACCGTGATGTAGAAGGTCGATTCACTCATTGCTGAGACTGATCCACTGGATGTGGAGTTGACACCGACCACATTGTTGCACGTGATATCGTAGCAGAGTGTTGCCGACAGGGTGACGCCCTCGGCGTCCACATTTCCAATGTTGGAGATATTGACAGAATATTGCTCGATTTCGCCAAAACTCGCGAAACCTCCTGAGCCACCGATGAGTATTGCCGAATCCCCCACGATAGAAAGGACCGGGGAGTCTGTCTCAATCACTGTAGAGCCGGAGTAAGTGTTGTTGTCCTGATCTGAAACGGTGAATTTGATCTCCTCGGCATATGGGGAAGGCAATGCTGTTTGTGCGGAGCGGACTAGAGTGAAGGTGGCGGTTCCATCGGAGAATGGGGATGCTGGTTGAGTAGTTGGTCCGGCGAATTCCCACCATTCGGAGGAGTCAAATTGGAAGTAGAAGAACTCATCCGAGTTTCCAGTGTTCTTGAATGGGATCTCTATTGTCACAAGGGTTTCCTCCATGTTGAAGAAGAGGTTTTCAGGCTCATAGATCTCCATTCCATTGTTTTCTGGGATATCGACTCTCAACTCTAATTGGGTGGAATATCCCTGACTCGTGGATATCTTGACCAGTACCTTGTGCCCTTCTGAGAAGTGATGGGCGGTGCCGACGTTGGCTGGGACCACTCGGATGCTGAGATCTTCCGTTATGTCTGAATTGGTTAGCCCCATATCGAATGTGGCTGTTTCCAACCATTCCCCAGTTGAATTCTGGAATTGGACCTTCCAATCAGTTCCGTCGGCACCGGGGATGGTTCCAACCACTGTGTATTCATCGAATGAGTTGTGGCCTTCATACTCAATCGATATTGTGAACTCGGCATCCTGATACTTACAGCCGCCGACTGAGTTCGTTGGCAGCCCCGTGCCCAATGGGAAGTCATCTTCCCAGTCTTTGTAACCGTCGTTGTCGTCATCTGGGTCGGCATTGTCCCCGATCAAGTCCCCATCGTTGTCTGAGGATTCGGTAGGGTCGTTCGGGAATGCGTCTTCGCCATTTATGACCCCATCTCCGTCATTGTCGCTAGTGCAGGAAATATCCACCTCTTGAACCTCGATCCTATCAGAGCCTAGGACTGTGGTGATGACGCTCTGCTTCGAGACCCTATCGATGCTGAGTGTGTTCAATGGGCTTACCTGTCCCGCTCTAATGGAGACTCCCTTGCCACCGGAGTAAGACACGTTCCTAACGCCCTCATCAATGTCAAAGCTACTGGAGGTTTGGACCGTCCCCGGCAAGATCAGGAGAGTCAGGATCCCGTCGCTTCCTAGTTCCTCGGACCATGAAATGGAGCCGTATTCTATGACTAGGTCGTAATCCTCAACCTCGGTGAGGTCATGCAAACCTCCCTCGAAGTCCAACCAACTAGTATCAAGCATCAGAGTCCCGCCTTCGGTGAGTTTGGATTCGACTGAACCGCCCTCGACCCCGACTTCAAGAGACTCGATTGAGACTAGGCCAATGCACTCCGATGTAGAGCCATCAGAGGTTGTTGTTGCCATCGCTACCCAGCTTCCTGGTTGTATCGTGGCAGACCACTCCCCCAATGAGTTTCCAGATACCGTCACTCGGTCTCTGACTATCCCGTGAGAGGGGATAAGCTCAATCTGCCATCCGCCGCTAGAGATGCAGTTTTGATCCGGATAGGTGATAGTGCCTGAGACCTCGACCTCGCCGGCCGAAATCTCGATATCCTCGTTAACTGAGGTTTCTCCGATATCGACTTGTGATGTCTGTGTCCCGAAGCCTTCCTTCTCGGCAGTGATATTCCATGAGCTTTGAGAGGGTAGGAATGTAGACCATGAACCGTCCTGGCCCGTGATTATCTCATGACTCTGTAAATCGCTGCTGGTGATGTTAATCGTTGCATTAGCAATTCCTTCAGAGAATCCTGGCAAGTCATCGTCATCTAGGTCCCAGAATACCTTGCCGCTAAGTCTGACTAGCATCTGAACTGTCAGGTATGCCTGGTGATCAGGGCCCACGGTTACTCCTGATTCCACTAAAGATGTGTTCTCTAGGAACATTCTAACTCCATCTTGGTTGGTTTGGTTGATCTCGACATTCCACAGCCCTGGAACTAGTCTGATTTCGAGTGATTGCTCGAGTCCACCGACAGAAGTTACGAATGATCCGAGACCTTCCTGTGATGAAATCGTGAGATCAAACGACTCCAAGGTAACTTCGTCTTCTGAAGGGAACTGAAGGGTCACAGCCAGTGTGGCAAGCTCGGCTGTTTGGAAGTTCAGCCTGGATCCTGCCGATGATTGTGAAACTGAAAGTGACCTTCGTAACCCCTCGAAGACGCCAGTGTTAGTCTCGAACTCTTCTACGATGACGAGCCAGTCTCCCTCGTTGATGTACTCTACCAACATTCCATCTTCATTGGTTGTGAATGTCTGGACCCAACCGCTCTCGGTGTTCTCAAGTTTGATCTCGTGATTGTTAAGAGTCTGGCCACTCTCGTTTCTGAAGGTGATGTTTGCCAGCCACCTTGGCTCGAATCCGACGGAACGCTTGACAGTGGATGGTTCAATCTCAACATCAAATATCTCATTTGTGTCATAGAGGGTATCGAAAGGCTCGTCTGCAGAAGAGTTCGCCCTCTCAACCACTATTCGGTACCTTCCTGGTTCGAGTGATATCTCTGCCATTCCCGTTTCTATCCACTCGGGTCCGTCAGCCGAAACTGAGTAGCCAGCCCCATTGGGTGATAATGGTTTGATCTCGAAGGGATAGGAAACAGGGGTCCCGTTTGATGCATTGTTGTCGCCGTCATGGTCGATGAAGAAGTCAATCTGGACGGTACTATTCTCTAGCGTCAGGACAAGTAGCTCGATTGTTGGGTCATCTAATGAGGAGTTGATTTCCTTGACTACTGAACTGCTTCCCATGTCATCTCCTGCGTCCAACGTGAAAGACCAGTTTCCGTAGGGGAGAAGCATGTCGAAACGTCCGAGATCATCCACCTCTTCCCTCCAAACGGCGTCTGTTGTGCCGTCCAAGTTGTTTGCTTGGGCGAAAATTGGTTGCCATCCCGAGAACCCTTGGTTGTATGTGTTTCCTTCCCGATTAAGGCTCACTTCTCCGAGAACCACTGTCGAATCTGTGAGTTCGATAGTGATATCTCCCACCTCATCCGTGACTTGGAAGCTAGTCCCATTGGAAAAGAGGCCGCCGGCGCCTACTATCCTTTCCACGGTTGCTTGGACAAATGCTCCTTGTGGCAGTATGACGCTGAATTCACCCAATGAGTCCGTTGTAGATTTGAGAGTGAAACCTTCCCATTGGAACAAAACCTCTTGGTTACTGACTCTAGAGAGTTGGGAAATAGTACCTTCCTTGTCTGGTTTGTCAACCACCGTTCCATTTACTACCTGACTGACTAGGAATTCGAAAGATTCGTTGACATCAACAACCCCTATCGAGATACGCTGCCACAGTTGCTTCTCATCGCTAAGGGTGTAATTGAGTATCCAATCCCCCAGGAGCAGTTCGACGTGGTATGTTTTTGTCACGTTGTCGAACATTGCTGATACAGGAGTTCTGGATAGGTCCTCCGGGATGAATTGCAATTGCAGGTCGTCTACGCTTGTACCATCGTCAGTAAGGGTGAATGTGATGTCGGATGTCTGGGGAACTTCTGAAGGGAATGCAACAAGCGATGTTTGGCCTGATTCGAATGTGAAGATCTGGGAAACCTCTGGGAATCCATCATCGTCGATGTCAACCTCTGCCAAGTAAGAACCGGGTACTATGGGGCCGACCTCGAAAGACCCGCTTTCGTCGGGGATTGCAAAGCACGGCTGAGTAACGACTCCCTGGCACTCATCCTGCGAATCATCACTAGAGCCGTTTATTGAGAATATTGCAATCTCATTGGATAATGGTTTTCCGGAGAAGAGCGAGACGGTGCCCTTGATGGCGCCACCGGAGATTGACACCGGGACCTGGTACTCAGAAGATTCAAGTGCGACTACAAAGGGTTGCGATAGCTCGACGGGCTCACCTACCCCGAAATCAACTGATACTACGTACTCCCCCGGAAGAACGTCGACAATATGGAATGAACCCGGACTGACCATTGGTCCGCTGAACGTCCCATGGCCTGAGAACATCCCAGTTCCGTTTACTGTGCCAAACGTGGTGAGATTCTGTGAAGAGTCTGTCACGAATATTCCCGAGCCGATAAATGTGGCCTGAGAGAGAACCCTAGTGAATTCGCTAACCCCATAGGAAGTGAACTTGCCTGAGCCGTTAACAGTGCCGTCTATGAGATAACTGCCAATCTCACTAATACATGCCTCAGAGCCGTTGGGGACTGAGTCTACAGAACAATTTGGGAAGTCTCCGGAAATTGACCCATCGACCATCCCCTTTCCAGAGAATTGACCCTCTCCAGTAATGCTATGGTTGTCGAAGACAGCCTGAGCGTGGGTACCGGTGAAGTCGTGAACTGAGACTGCCCCCATGCTCTCTACCTTTCCACCCCCTAGGAATGTTACTTCTCCGGTTCCAGTGAATTTCAGGCTCTCCCCAACCATGCTCCCATCGGAAGTCATGGAGGCATAGGGTTGGATGGAAACCTCATCTGAAGAAGGGGTTAGTACGACTTGGACCGAAAGAACGGGTTCTCCATCAAAGTCTAGATCGCCCGACCATGAGAGGATCCCTGAGGCGGTTGATGGAGAGACGGAGATGGGGGCCTCAATTACCGATTTACCGTTGCTGTGCCCATCTGAACCCGATATGTTCACGATCGTCTCGGAGAGCCAAGTGGACCCGTAGACGTTTCCTAGAATTCCAGTAACTGGGTTTACATCCCGATTCTGAGAACTCTCAGTGAAAAGTTCTTCCATTGAGTTCCCCATTCCAGTCATCAGTGCAGTTCTGCCTGCTTCCAAGTCTGGTTGGCCAGAGAATGCGGAGACCCTAATCTTACCAGCAGGGACGGTGAATGAGAAGTGCCCATGCTCGTCTGCTTGGGTACTACCGATGGGAATCCAGTATGTCCTAGAGTCGTTGTCGACAACATTTCCATTTGCGTCTGCAGACTCCTCTCCGCTGAATGCGTCCCTCTCAATTAGAATCCTAGCGTTAGGTACTGGGCCGATGCCCTCCAAAGAGACAGTTCCCTCTAGGGTGGCACCACTGAAGTATTTCAGAATCTTCACGTTCCTGTTTGAGTCGTAAATCGAACCACAGTACCTGTCTGCCTTTCCGGTTAGGGTGAAGTCTGTGACATTGGCAGTCGAAGAGGCTTGTGAACTGATGGAAAATGTCTGGCCATCGGCGTCGTAGGAGCCAGTATATGCACCCATTGGGATGGTTCCGTTTTCCACTTGGGTCATCTCCCAGGGGCCGCCCGATTGAATCTGCGACCACCCGGACGAAAGGCTGGAGGAAGACAGCGTGACATTTGACAACTGAGAATTGCCCGCTTTCGTTGATGCAGACCCAGTAATCTGGATTTCTTCGCATGAGGTCCCATTCGTAGGGTCGTACCAGTTGGACAGAACAAAGTGGTTCATCATTGCACCTGGGAGGGCCATTGCGCCCTGCAAGTAGCTCCCCGGAGTCCCGGTTAGGGAATTCGGAAGAATCCAAGTCGAGGGCGTGTCGGCATCTCCGACCTGTCCGCTCATCGATGGAAGCCCCAATGTGGAAGTCCCATAGCCGACATATGTCCTTGCGATCATGGTGTCGAAGAAGCTGTCCAGATGTTGGTAGTCCATGTCTGTCATCTGGATCATATCTTCCCCGGTCGATGCCCCTGATGCCTGAGCCTTCAGGTCGCTCATGTACTGGGTTTGGAAATCCTCGGGAGACTTAGGCCCCTGGTTTGTCTCGTAAGTTGTAGTGATGTAAGAGTCTATGTCAAGACCGGAGAGATGGGTAGGAGCATGAAAAATCCCAGTAGTCTGCCCTCTGTGGTACGATTTATAGTCCTGGTAATATTTTCCACCTAGAGGATAAAGACGGTTATCAACAGCAAAGTATCGTATCTCGTGGTTCCTCGAGGTCGTGCTGCCGTGAGACTCCTCGTAGTCTGAGACCTCGTATGAGTCGATTGAGGTGATGCCATCGTATATCTGTACCAAATCATCAAGGGAGAAGGCCGTTATTAGGAAAGCACGAGCCATCCCGAACCTAGCATTGGTCCTGTGGAGTGCGGTCGAGAGGTCATCGTAGTCGTCGATGATGTCACGAGTATACCGGTATCCGGACATATCATAGTGACTTACGTCGTCAAAGTCGGACAATTCGAACGCGGATGAGGAACCGCGAGCCTCGTCGAATAGAGACATTGCCTCGGAAACATTGGTAGTAGGCTCACCGAATATCTCCCCATTTACTAGTACGATATAGGTATCCAAACAGGCGCCGGTGCAAGTCAGACCATCTTCATTGAGAGGGTTTCCCATGAGTAGTTCGGCATCTCCGTATTCCGCTACAACTGCCATCAAACGGCCTTCAAGAAAGCTCTTCTCATTGTTGGAAATGATTGCCACAAATTCCTGAACCTGTGCCTCAGACATGTGCTCCCCAATGACACTGGTGAAAGGCTCGCCAAGTTGCCCATTGATGCTTCTATCGCCCATAGCCAAGGTAGTGATGAACAAAGACAAAGTGTCTTCCTGGCCACTTGAGAGGAGCATGGCCCCACTGTGTGGAATTCCAGACTGGAAGTTGTCGGCAACAGTTGGGTGCTGACCGGATGCTAGGGCCTGGAATCCATAGTCCCACCAAGAAACGAAGGCGGGACGGTCACTGAATGGCGTGTCGCTGTCCTGCTGAGCAAGCCAGTCGTATGCCTCGTTCCACCCCTGTTGATTGAAACTCGGACCGAAAGTGCCCATGTACCAAAGGCCTGATTCAGGATCACTTGGGTCGTATTGTTCGCTATTCATGACCGAGAACAGACCAAGCAAGTCCTGCCGCAGAATATCGGGAACTATGTCGTATAGGCTCTGGTCGATGTCGTCCGCTGACCGATCCCCTCGAGGAATTCCTGCGTCGATCCCGTAAGTCGCATGTTGGGATGTGATAAGGAGCAATACCATAATCATGGCAGGAACTCCGGGGCGTGCCTTAGTGGCGGGCCACAAGGACTTGAACCGCGTCCTTGGAGTTCCTATTCCAGAGTTCCTCCACACCTTGGCGAATGCTGGCAAGCTTGCGGAGCCCCAAAGCATGGAAATACCGATGCCACCAACTGCTGCCATCACTGGCGTGGCGTTGATGATGAATCGACCGGCTGACCACGCCATGTATGACGCGATAATTGTCCAGAGTCCCAGAAGAGTTAGTTCTGACTTGTTCTTGCGGCTCCCTCTCCACAATAGCAAGAATGCACACCCTATTGCGATTATAGCCACAACTGGTCCATACGATGCGAACAGAACCCCTCTCTCGGGCGCTTGAGCCTCGCCGATCGTTCCGAATATTTTGTTCTTAGAGAAGTAGAACCCACCGGTGAAGAGAATGTCCCATCCGTTGTAAAAGCCAGACTCCTGCAGAATGAATAGCAAAGAGAGGATCGACCCGAATAATGTGCTCCCGCCCAAAACCACTAGTAGCCAAGGTTTGTCCCTGAAGGAGCTTGATACCCATCCCACGGCGAAGGTGAAACCGATGATGTAGAACATCGGTTGCATGCCACTAGGGGCAAAGAGAAGATTCAAGCCTGGCCATGCATAGAATGGAGCCGGGACGAGAATGGAGACAAACATCATTTGGAGTGCTGCAGAGGTAAATTGGATACTATCCCTGCTCTTGAAGATGTTAATCGTTACCTGGAACGAGTAAGCGAGGAAGAGTATCCCTGGCCCGTAAACGAAGCCTTTCCAACCAAGGGCCATTATTGAGAATGCGATTCCTGACATGGTGGCATTTGCCATCAAAGACGGGTTCCTCTTCCAAGTCTCCCTCATCCCTGCGATTATGTATAGAGGATTTGGGCTAGTTGTCTTGAAGAGCTTCTTGTGATCAATTTTCTCTATGGCCCTGATCCAGAAGTAGAATGCGATGGCCAGGAAAAGCATTGCAAACGAGTCGTGATCAGACATCGCGAAAGTGGATCGGCTCATGTGACCGGGCATTAAGGCGATCAGCCAGGCAGCGATCATCCCGGCCCTTCTACTGTGTGCGCGTGAGGCTATTCCAGCAACGGGCAGAACGATGAGGGCTCCGTAGATTGCCGGTAGAGCGGCCATGGACCACCATACAGCCTGATCGGTTGGAATCTCGAGAACCCATGAGAGTGCTATACCGCCAAGAGCTAAGGACCACGAGAAGAGTGGTGGTCTCGGGTTTATTCCTCCCGATGGATACGCCCTATCATGATCAAAAATCAAGTGGCTTCTCTCAGCGATAATGTAATCGACTACTCGCTTCATGTACCAAGGATCCGAACCGCCAGTCATATCCCATAGGCCAGTTCCATTCGCATTCATTGCCGGAATTACGTTCCATGCAATTCTTACAATTAGTGCTATTAGGAAGGCAAGCGAAACCATCACGACGTAGGAGTTGTCATCCCACCAAACTCTGAATTCGCTCCGGTCCCTTCGAGGGGCAACGTCACCGAAGACGCCTCTGGAGGCAAAGAAAAGAGCGAAGAAGTTCATCCAGAACCACAAGAAGAACCATGTGAAAGAACCGATGAAGCCATCGTCCGAGAATATGGAGGGAAGTTCGTTCCCAATTTCATGGATGTGGCCAATGGTGTACAAGACCCAATTAACTGCAAGCAATGCTCCTAATACGTGCCATCCTTCGGCCCTGAAGAAGGCATGGATGAAGATTACCAAGGCAGAGAAAGATCCCCATGCCACTCCGATATGACTTTCCTGCGAAAATTCCTGAAGAGTGTCTATCTGCCCTATCCAAATGAGGGGAACCATGAAACTTGCAAAAATAAGGGACGAGTAAACGACCACCTCTGGATTCTCTCTAAAGGTTGGCAGGACTGACATGAGTCGCCCCTTACCTCTCTGCTCAATTGACCCTCTAAGGCCGATCATTACTACTAATCCCAGTGATATTGAAGATAGCCAGAATGAGAAGAATGCACTGCCAAGTGATTCCCTGGCTGTGTCGATGGCGGCTAGAGAGTCATTTTGGGCGATCATTAGTCCGCCCGCGTAGTATGCCGCAAGCCTCATTCCCAGAACTACTGAGAGGAAGGATGCGGATTCCTCGAATCTATTGGATTCGTTGAGTACAGCTGAGACAAAACCGACGAGGACGAATGTTGCAACGAACATGTGATTGAAGTCGACGGGGTCCACGAAATTAGCGATGATGCCGAGGATCGCCGTGACAAGAGTAAGTGTGACTACTCGCAATGATCCAGAATCAAGAGGAATCAGCCACGAGGTTCTCCCAATGCATGCTGG
Organism: Candidatus Thalassarchaeaceae archaeon; assembly: GCA_965660655.1. Lineage (GTDB taxonomy): Archaea > Thermoplasmatota > Poseidoniia > Poseidoniales > Thalassarchaeaceae > UBA36. The sequence goes on from CBFIAW010000003.1 coordinate 19,199, forward strand.
AATCAGAACCGAGAGGGAAATCAGGATAGCCCCCGATAAGAAATCTCCACTGACGTCTCTGCCGTCAAGAGAAGATGCCCCGATGGTTAATCCGAGTAGGGCTAGAGTGATCGCAATGGGAGCGAATAGATTGTTGAATTGGGCGACTTTAGGGGTATCTTTCTCCACTTCCATCCCATCCACCGGACCTATTTGCCAATGACTCAGCATCGCGCCGACCTGAACGGTTGTTTTAACCGTTCGTAGAACGGTAGGGAATTAGGGGCCCCGGATTGGTCCTAAATTTCATCCCGGAAGGGCGCGAAAACCGATGTCTTCGCGGTAATGAGAGCCTTCCAAGGTGATTCCCTCGATAATCTGATATGAAGCCGCCAATGCTTCACTTAGGCTAGGTGCAATTCCCGTTGCCGAGAGAACCCTACCACCCTTCGAAATGAGTTTTCCGGATTACCCCGTCATCACTCCAGCTAGATGGGCAAAGCCGAGCACCTGCCCTTCGTCGATTTCTGCATCCCACCCCTCTATGACTCTTCCAGAAGACACATTCCCGGGGTATCCCTCTGACGCTAGCACAACTGTGGCTGCGTGGAGTTGTTTGAATTCGACTTCGATCTCTGCAAGATTTCCCTCTGCAGCAGCAAGGAGGACCAAACCCAGATCTGACTGAAACAGAGGAATCGTGACCTGGGCCTCTGGGTCTCCGAGCCTCACGTTGAACTCAACCACGCTGGGGGCACCTTCTCCATCGATCATCAGACCGACGTACAGGCAACCACGGTAGGGAGTCTCAGAGTTGCGCAGGTAGTGGTGCATTGGTTCTACGATCTCTTCCTTGGTCCTAGCTAATACGGAAGGAGTGACAACGGGAGCGGGGGCATAGGCACCCATTCCACCAGTGTTTGGCCCCGCGTCATTATTTCCTACTCTCTTGTGATCTTGACTTGCTGGGAGCATGACATACCCGGACTCATCCATTATCACGAGTACGGAAGCCTCCTCTCCGGACAGATGTTCCTCAATAAGGACGAATCCGTCGAATTCTATTCCGATTTTGAGAGCCTCATGAGCCTCTTGTCGTGATGAGGTGACGGTTACTCCCTTGCCCCCTGCAAGGACGTCCCTCTTGACAACCCATGGGGGGTCAAAGGAGTCCAAGATGTCATCTATGGATTCAATTTCGTCTATCTTCGCGAACCTCCCTGTTGGGACTCCCAATGATTCCATAATCGTCTTTGCATGAATCTTTGATCCTTCGAGGAGGGCGCCCTCGGAATGAGGTCCGAAGCTAGGTATTGATTCCTGCCTTAGTCGATCGGATAGCCCGGCCACAAGAGGAGCCTCTGGCCCCACCACAACCAATGAAACACCCAATTCATTTGCTAATTCGACTATCCCCTCGATATCAGTAACAGAAACTCCGTGATTAGTCGCAACCATGGATGTGCCAGCATTTCCAGGGGCGCAGTGAACGGCCGAAACAGAATTGCTCTGTGAAAGCCCCAGTGCCAATGCATGCTCTCGGCCGCCTCCTCCAACCACTAGGACTTCCATGCCGGTCATGCTTCGCGCTCGCTATTCTGGTGATTAATGGATTGCACGTTGGGGTTGACTAGTAGGGCACAGACTTGAGCCCGAGGCGGAACCCTATGATGTTGAATGACCTGTGGAGGATTGGCGTAACCAGGAGCAGTATGGCCATCCCCAGAAGGAGTTCGGAACTCCCCACAATTGACGGTGCGAGCAGAAGTTGGCCGAAAAAGAATGCTGAGGCAGCGAATGGGATGGTATCGAGCAATGGGGCTTCGGAGCTGACGCTCCCCTCCCTCTTGTGCCCAAGTCTTCGCTTAACAAATGACCCAGCCGAGTCGCCGACCATGCAACCAAAACCAAGTACACAGCCGATTGTGAAAGCAGTCATCGAGGCCCCTCCGATGTAGAACCATGCATCTGAGATTTCTGAAGAATTCGTCCCATATGTCGAAAGAGGGTCTAGGAAGGGTGCAGAATCAACAGGGTTGTCATTCGCCATTATATGAGTGATGACTCCCAATAACCCCCCTCCCATGGTGCCCCCGATTAAGCCGTTCCACGTCTTACCATCCCCTAAAATCCGATTCCCATCGGACATCACCGCACCTCCATCGATGGTGAAGACGGGGATTCCAGTCAGATCAGGGATCCACTTCCCTCCGAGCATAGCTGCGGTATTGGAAAGATATCCGGGAAGGTATAGCCAGAGTACTAGAAGTGGTGCGATAACTGGATCATCCCAAGGAAGATTCTCAGACGACATTATCACCTGCAAGAAAATCAGGCGATTTAACCTTGGGTAAAACGTTGTACAATTGAGTCTGGGGCATTGCATGGAGGGGTGACCTTCATTTCCCGACTGCTCGACCGAACGACAATGAGCAAGAGGTTGACGTTTCTCGTATGCCTAACAATGGCGACTGCAAGCATCGCACTCCCGTCAAATGCAGTCGCTGATAGTGACGACATTATCGTGGAGTCTGAATTGACTTGGGACCAAAGCATGACCTTGTCCAATAACGTCAGAGTGGTAAACGGCGGTGTTCTGAACCTAGAATCTTCAGATGGTGTAAAGACCGATTTCTCCGTAGATTTCGGAGTTGAGATTTTTGTCGACAAGGACTCTCGAATTAATATTCGAGATTCCAAGATTGTTTCCTCGCAGCCGCCGAGTGGTTTGGTTGGATTTGGCTACTGTGACGAGGACAATCGCTCTGCAATCCACATCCCATGGAATCAACCTAACCGTGGATTCGAGGTGACCTTGTACCCGGTTGATGGTGCATCTCTAGATGGGGTGACAGCACACTTCGGGAATGGCTCCAAAGAAATTTCAGATGATGATAGCTCCATAGTTTTCCCATCAGGGACGGAGGGGGTTTGGATTGGTTTGGTCGGCCCGGTTTGCCATCCTGTTTCCCTCAGTCTGGTCAGTGTTTTGAGGGATGGCGGTGGCAATAATCAAAATGTGTATCTCGCGGCAGATTTGGAACACAGGAATATGATGGTCCATGGAAACCCGGGCTTCTCCATGGATATCAAAGGCAGTGGCAACTTCATTGACAGTTCGATTATGGGGGGTGAAATTACCACTTCAGGAAGCATCTCATTCGAAGGAACAAAACTGAACAGAGTTGGGCCTGTGATATTGACCAGCGACAACGCCTCAATCACCCTATCAGGAGTTGTTTTCTCAAACAGTACAGACGATCATGATATCAGAGCAAGAGCTCATTCCTCTATCGAATGGGGGGAGTTGGTTAGTGGCTCGGGGGGACTGACAGATAAGTGGGAGAGGCGTGTATCGGGGCAGAGCCTGTCCTTCGATGCTATGTTCGTTACATATGAAATCACGGGGATGCACAAATTCCCAAGCTATTCCAACTTCAGCAACGAAATGGGTCTTTCCTTTATCGATGGGGGGAAGGAGAGAGTAGTCGAGATTGCATGGTCGGCAGACAACACGTGGGAGGAAAACCCAGTTTGGAGTGAACAGGCGGTTGTCTCCATAACCGATTACAGAACTGCATGGAACCCAGAGGAGTCTGGGATTGGGGATTATGGTGGAGGGCAATTCGAACTCTCTTGGGATTTGGAAGTAATGGTCGAAAGTGGCACACCAATGGTGAGTTGGGATGACTTGAGAGTGGTTGGAGAAGACGGGTTACTGAATGAAGCCTACGTTGGTGATTCGGTTAACGTCGAGGCTGTGATAGTCAATTCTGGAACTGCTGCTGCATCACTGGCGATTAATTGTGAAGCTGCCAGTACCAATACAACGGCGCAAATCTCACCATCGTTTCCCAACGCTATACTAGGCCCGGGTGAGCAAGTGACTATTTCTTTCAGTTGGAGGACGTCAGTCGCTGGCCAGGACTCAATCTCATGCAGAATACTGACTCCCACTCAACTCGTGGACGAAATGTCATTCGGAGGGGGGCAGATGTCTAGTCAGAGTGTAAATTGGACAGTTGCCGAGGACGAGGACGACTCTGCTCTGCTTCCGGCCCTGATCGCCCTAGTAATTGCGGCGGCAATAGGGGGTTACTTGCTATTCTCGATCTACAATAAGCGAGAAGAGAACACAGTCGGTTACAGGAAGACAGAAGAGTAAACTCAGAGAATTCCCTGAGCCATCGTAGATTCTGCGATCTTCAGGAAGCCAGCGATATTGGCTCCGGCGACGTAGTTACCAGGCATGCCGTATTTCTCAGCGGTCTCGAAGGCGTTCTTGTGGATGTTCACCATGATCGCTTCGAGCTTCTGGTCGACCTCTTCCCTAGTCCAGCTCATCCTTAGGCTGTTCTGACTCATCTCCAGTCCAGATGTTGCTACTCCGCCGGCATTGCTAGCCTTACCTGGTGCGAATAGGATCCCGTTATCGAGGAAGACCTCCACTGCTTCGGGGGTGCAAGGCATGTTAGCACCCTCGGCGACAGCGATGACGCCGCCGCTGACTAGCATCTGTGCCTCAGCCTCGTTAATTTCGTTCTGAGTGGCACAAGGGAGAGCGACGTCAACATTGGTACTCCATAGTTCGTTATGATTCGGTTCTGGCTTTGACTCGGTGTACTCTATCCCATCAAAGTGATCAGCGTACTCCTTGATTCGACCTCTCCTGTTGTTCTTCAGGTCCATCAGCCACGCTAGCTTCTCCCGGTCTATTCCAGCGGCATCGTAGATGTATCCGCTGCTGTCGGACATGGTAACTGGCTTTCCTCCAAGATCTATTACCTTCTGACAGGCGAACTGGGCCACGTTCCCAGAGCCACTGATTGCTACTTTGGACCCGTCAAACGACTTGCCCTTAGTTGCTAGCATCTCCCTTGCGAAGTAAACTAATCCGTATCCTGTTGCCTCTGGTCTGACTAGTGATCCGCCGTAAGAGAGTCCCTTTCCAGTTAGCACTCCAGCGGTGAACTCGTTTGCCATCTTCCTGTACATACCGAACAGGTATCCTATTTCTCTGCCGCCTACTCCGATGTCTCCTGCTGGGACGTCCAGATCTGCTCCAATATGCCTCCAGAGCTCGCTCATGAATGATTGGCAGAATCTCTTAACCTCTGCATTTGACTTCCCCTTTGGGTTGAAGTCGGATCCTCCCTTTCCCCCGCCCATTGGCAGACCAGTCAGGCTGTTCTTGAACACCTGCTCGAAGCCCAAGAACTTTAGAATTGATAGGTTAACGCTTGAATGGAATCTGAGACCTCCCTTGTACGGCCCTATTGCACTGCTGAACTGAATCCTGAAACCACGGTTGACGTGGAGATCCCCCTCGTCGTCGTACCACGGGACCCTGAACTGAATGACCCTCTCGGGCTCCACAATCCCATGGACTACGTCAATGTAATCCGGATACTCGGAGATTACCGGTCCAAGGCTGTCGAGCACTTCTTCAACTGCCTGATGGAACTCGGGCTGGTTCGGGTCTCTTGCTTTCACTGTCTCGTAAATTGTTTTTATCGCATTGTCCATTTGGTCACCAACGATTATGTTGACCCTGATGTCGGGCGGGCGCCCCTGTATTTGTTCCCCTTTTCAATGTTCCAAGGGAGAAGTCAGGGTAAAAGGCGTTATCAGAACAGAATGTGTTTAGCGATTTCGGAAACTCTTTGTTCGTTTCCTGATAGAGTCATCACGTATACTGCTTCTTGGCTGACCTGCCTCTTTCTGAGGGCATCGGCCATAGGTGTGACCTCCTTTAGCCATCTGGTTTTTCCATCATCGCCAACTACCTTGACGTCAACTTGGGCCATCCTTGGCTCGGATAGTAGGAGTTTTACACTGGGAACATCGATTGCAACATATCCCGGTTCTAACCCTGCACGGAATGCTATGTCATCCTCTAATTCCCTTCTGGCATTCAAATCATTGGCTATTGATACAAGTTTTTCTATCTGCTCAGGTTCTAAATCGTCCTTCCTCCTACTCAGACATACCTTGAGCAAGTTCCGATACTTGAGTCGGGAAATCATGTCTCTCGAGAAGCCTCCGACCTTGTCAAGAGCGCTCCAAATCTCTGCGTCGACCCTCCGCTGTAAATCGAGAGAGTCCGGGAGTGCATCGCCAGCCCTCTCTACCGCACGCGAAAGCATTACTTCGGTCACTCTCGTGACTCTGTGGAAGTACACTGCACTGTACATCAGCCCCCTGGCAACTAGCATCCCCTCTAATGCAGATAGCCCGCCCTGTTCGACGGCAATGTCCCCACTCTGTCTTCGGAGGCACTCGATTAGTCGATTGTGGTCCACAACCCCATGCTTGACTCCCGTGAAATGGGAATCCCTTAGCAGGTAGTCCAGTTGATCACAATCAACAGGCCCATGGACGAGTTGTGCCAGTGTCTTGTCCTCACTGGAGAAATCCGTCTTGCCTTCTGTCCAGTTCAACAATGACCTCTCAGAACCTGAAGCATCTGTCCCAGTAATCAATGAGGAAACTAGCTTGGGGTCGATATCATAATCTTCCAGAATAACTGGAATAGATTTTCTGTCATCTATTGACTCCCTCTCCGCCTCAACCATTACATCGTATTCCCCGAGAATGATTCCTTTCGTTATCTCCATGTGATCCATTCCACCCCTATCAGCCAGAATATGCTCCAATGTGTGCGAGTAGGGGCCATGTCCAACATCATGGAGCATCGCAGCTACTTGCAGGATAGCCTTATCCGAGTCATCCAGTGAAATGGAGTCGGCCATCCTCCCTGCTATGTGCGAGGCCCCCAGCGAGTGCTCGAATCTCGTATGATGAGCGCCCGGGAAAACCAAGTGGGCCAGTCCTAACTGCTTGATGTGACTTAGTTTGTTCATTTCTGGGGTGGAAAGTAGATCCTCAGTAACTCCTTCCAGTTTGAATTGGCCGTGTATTGCATCGTTGATGACTTTCACAGTGGCACCATGGTAAACCAGACACACACCTGCCTTTAATCACTCGATAAAGTCAACAAGAGGAGTTTTCTATTATTCCATTATTGTATTTCATTTGCATTTCAATTGCAATACAATTATATCCTGTACGCGTCTCTCGTAGACTCAGGAGGAACAGGAGGTGCCCGGCAACAGTCCAATGGTCTCGCTTAGGATACCAGAGGATTACCTCCTAGAACTGGACAGACTCGTGGGCTTCGATGGAATGAGAAACAGGTCCGATGTAATTAGGGAGGCAGTGAGGAGAATGCTGTCAACACCACTTCCCGGCAAGGGCGACAGGGTCGAAGTGGACCTAGGACCGGATCTAACCGTTAGGTTGAGAGACTACTGCAAAATTGTCGGTGAGCCGGCAGATGTGGTGCTAAGGCAATCTGCCAGGGAGATGATCCGCAAGGAGATGATCGAGGGGGCCACTGTTGTGGGCCTCTTGAGAAAGCGCATGGACGAGTTGCGCTTCAGGCACGATGAAGATTCAAACACATAGGTGAGAGAGATATGGGCGAAGTTGGGATGCACACAAAAAACACGGGGGAGCGGCATGTCCGCTCCCCCAACCACCAATCAAACGGCACTAGGGGATTCGGGAACGGACTGAGGAATATCAGGAACAGGGCGAAGAAACTGAGCAATGCAGTGGGTTACGAACCAAGAGACGCCCCTAGAACCCCCAGGAAAGCAGAACAGAGTTAGAAATCAACACACACACCGTCCCGCACCTCGTGCGGGGCAACCCCGACTCTTCCCAAATGGAATGCTGGACATCGGGATGCAAACTTATGGACGGTCAATTTCCAGTACGGCTCCATGTCGGGCGAAGTAGGGGCCAATGGCAGTCTATTCTTCGCTCATGAATCCCCTCGGGAGTCCCAAACTAGGATGATCTCGGATGGAATTGAGTCATTGAAGGGAGGAGGTTTCCTACTAGCGGCGGCACCTACGGGAATAGGAAAGACGGCGGCGGCTCTGGCTTCTGCACTCAATGCGGCAAATCTGTACAGTACGAATCCTGAAATTCCCAAAATATTGTTCCTGACAGGTAGGCAATCTCAACACAGAATAGTTGTTGATACAATTCGAGAGATAAACAAGAGGTTGCCGCCTGGATTCTCCAGAGTAAAGGTGGTCGACATCATCGGAAGGGAAGGCATGTGCAAGGTAGTGGACAGAACCACTGGGAAGTGCAATTGTGAAGTAGGGGTCACCGAGTCTGAGAGGAGGTTTCTAAGATCTGATCTGGAAGAGTACATCCATTCCAATCCGCGACATGTTGATCAGGTTCTGAGGCGGGTCAAGAAGGCAGATGTTTGCGCTTGGGCAACAGCGAGAGAAGCAGCCAAATCCACGGACGTAATTGTCTGTGACTACAATCACGTGTTCGTGGAAGAGGTAAGGGAGGCTTCACTACCAGTGATGGGGGTGGAGTTGGAAAATACAATCCTCATAATAGACGAGGCCCACAACCTCCCCAATCGGATTAGGAATGGCCTGCAGAGGAGGATTACAGAACGAGTCTTTCAGAGGGCACTGTCGAACGTTGAAGAGTATAAGGAAAACATGGAGAAGCGCGAGAGGGAGCTTGATATTCCAGAATCCAATAAGCTTAGGGATGCTATTAATCTAGAAAAGCAAATCAAGGCATTGAAGGAAGATTCGAGGATGAGAAAATGGTTTGAAGAAAGGAAATCAGAAAACCAGAGGTCCAAAGGAGATGATATCAGAGTAGCGACTCAGGATTTCTTAGACATCATTTCACAGGCTATTGAGGGTGTTCTAGAGGAAGATTCTGAGGATATAATTTACAGAATCAGGATGATGATCTCCAGATTGTTGGCGGTAGTTGTCGAAGAAGATGATGATCTTGACGATGAAGAACAGAACGAATGTACTAGACTGGCGGAGATTCTGGAAATTTGCATAAGATATCGAAAAAATTCCGCATTGGCATTGGTCTTCGATGAATTACTGGAGAATCCCCGAGTGACAAGTCATCTTCTAGATCCAAGTGTTGTTGGCGGACCCATCTTTGAACAATGCCTGGGCTCGATACTGATGTCAGGAACCCTATTCCCTCCGGAAATGTACGCAGAGATTCTTGGCATACCTGGAGATAGGGTTACATGTCATCAGTATTCATCGGGATTCCCTCTTGGAAATAGACCGGTACTGATTGCGAGCGACGTGACTAGCAAGTTCACAGAACGAGAAAGTAGTTTTTCATCGATAATTGGCCATATTAAATCAGTAATCGATAATACGAAAGGGAATGTTGCGGTCTTCGCTCCCAGCTATTCGATGCTTGGTAGGATTCATGGGGAATTCGAAAAAAGCGGGTGGTGTCCAAAGAAAATCATCAAGGAAGAGCAACGAATGAGCAAATCTAGGGTTGAGGGTTTGATTTCGAGGCTCTATGAACAGAGGGATATGAGGGGAGCGGTACTTTTTGGTGTTCTTAGTGGGAAACTGTCCGAGGGAGTGGACTACTCTGAAAACGTCCTGAATGCTCTAGTTTGCGTAGGGCTCCCCCTCCCCCCACCAAGCGCCAGACAGGATGCTCTGTTGGAATACTATACGAAGAAATTTGATAGGAGCAGGGCATGGAAGTATGCAAGTCTCCAGCCTGCCGTTAACAGCATATTGCAGGCCCTTGGTAGGCCGATAAGAAAGAAAGAGGACAGAGCCATTGTGATTCTCTTGGAGAAGAGGCTGCTAGAAAGGAGAGTCAGCGACTGCATGCCGGAGATGCAGACGATGCAGACATCGAAACCCACTAGAACTGCAGAGCGAGTCAAGTCATTCTTCGAGATTTGAACATCAATGGGTTCATGCGAGTCGGATTACTGGGCATTGCATGGAGTGGACGAAGGTCGATGTCCAATCCGATGAGACCATCATCGATGGAGTAGGCGGATTAGCCGATCTGAAGATGGGTCTGGATACGGACGCGGAGTCAATGCACAAAGAGTTCCTAAATTCTCTACCCCATCTCTCGGAAGTTCGGGAGATGCATGGAGTAGTGACCTCTGACATCGAGTCTAGGTCCCTCAGCGACTCTGTGTCCACCCTAGGAGAATTTGTCTCAGAGTTCGGTGGAGAGTGGTCTGAGTCTGAAATCAGACTCCCATTGCCAGCAGCCAACAGGGACGAGTTTACCGTCGACACGAAGAGTGACGGGATTTCCCAGATAGTCCGGATGATAGCACCCGAGAATTTCGGAGGGATGCTCAGGTCATTCCGACTTCCAAAAGGGAGGTTCGTCTCTGGTGCAATTTGGGAAGGAGAAGTCATCTCCATCAAGTTGGATTGACCGACTCGTCCATCTCAATTTGAAGGGGCCCTCTCTCCGGGATATCCTGCATTGCCTCTATCTCCTGCATGACAGATGAGAGCGCTAGTTGTGCATTGTCCCTATGGGCATCTCCAAGAACGTGGCTTGAGTATCGGGCCTCCTCGAAGATTCGGTCAAGAGAGACCAATGAGGCCTCGCTGATAGGCAATGCTTCCCTGATTGCGGACTCGAACTCTCGAACGGTTTCGAAGTTCCTACGAAGGAAGCCTCGACGCATCAGCACTGAGCATAGATTCTCGTAGCAGAGGAAGATCGCCCTTCGGTATTCGTCCCCCGATGCCAACATCTCAACTGTCTGGCCGAGAACCTTTGCGAGCTCCCTGATCGTTGACTTCCTCTTTGTGTTGAATGCCAAAGCACCGAGGGCTATGGCGATTGCAGCGACCACTAGTGCCCCGAGTGCTACTGTGGCGCTGCCGAAGAATGAGTCCCCTTCCTGCTTCTCGTAGGCTATCGGAACCCCCGACGAGGGCAGGAGGGAAAGGCTGCCCGGGTCAACGAACTCGGAGTCCGACCCAAACATCACGCTGAGAAGACCCCATCCCTCTGGGGGGAGTGCCTGTTCGGAAAACGCTGGCAGAGGAGCCATTGACTTGAACTGGTACTCGAAGACACCGTCTGCCCCAGTCAGCTTGGAAACTGAGAAATGGGTGACGCTGCCATTGGCCAGGCTGGCAGTTAGTGAGAGTCCCTCTAGAGGTGCCCCCGTATCCTTAGCAGTGGCGTTTACCGTGCCCCTGATTACCCTCTGACCGTTTGAGAGATCCAGATCAGAGTAGACGAAGTCAACCTCGATCATAACCAATATTTCGATATCCCGAGATACGCCGTTCAGGAACCTCGTCTGATCGGAACCAACCACTATGGTGATGACGTTATCACCCGGGTGCATGAACTCTTGTGCCTTGGCCCGAATCTGGAAGTTCATCGTGCTTGGGTTGTCCCATGGCCCAGATGTTAGGGGAAGGTTCGAATCCCCCCAAGTAAGGCTCATGGAGAGATTGTCGAAGATTGCAGATTCACCGCCGACCTCACGAACTAGTCCCTGTATCATGATGGAATTGGATGGGGATGCGTCTCCGCGAACAATTGTGTTGGTAATAGGCTGGATCTCAACCACTATGTCCGACAAGGCAAAAACCGATGATACGAACTCGGTTGGAAGATAGAGGAACTCCCCTCCAAACTGGAAAGAGACATTATGCGCACCCCTGCTCAATGAGTACTGTGCCCTGTGGCTGTAAGAGAAGACCCCCCCTTCTTCTGTGGAAATAAGTTCCACGGGCACCCCATCCAATAGTACTGAGACCACCCTCCCTTCCAGGCCCTGCTCAAATCCGGTGTCCGATTCGAAAAGCCTGCCAGAGAAGTTCCAGTGACCGCCGCGTGTGACATAGCTCTGTTCGACCTGGAGGGATATTGAAGTATGGTACGAGACCGTGAAAATTGACTCGGTTCCGCCCTGCCTGTAGAATCCCTGGGCAGGCGAAATTGCAGATATCGAATGGTTTCCAACTTCCATTGACTCCGGAATTGTCCACTCAATTGACCAATTGCCGTTTTCCTGGCTGCTAGTAATGCCCACTAGAACCCCGTCCACGAAGACCTCGATTGTATGGCTCCCTAGCCAACCATCCTCCAAGTTGTCCTTTGCGGAACCAGAAATAACCATGGAATCTCCTACTGCGATGGGACTTGGTTGGTCCATCGCCACGAACACGGGGGCATAGACGGTGAAGGCTACAGAAGAGTTTGATGGGAGTACAAAGGCCTCGCCAGCGAACTCTATTCCGACTAGCATTGGCCCCAATGGCATGTCGGGTGCGATAGGAACGAAGCCGATGAATGATCCATTCTCGTCTACAGAAATGCCAGTGATTTCATGTCCATTTACTGACAAGATGAGATCCCTGTTTGGGATGGCCCGACCGACACCATCGGTTAGCAACCCTTCGACGATTGCCACTCCAGTCCTGTCGATATCGGCTGGAGACGTTGAGATGACCACTTGGGAGGTTTGAGTCACATTGAACACCATTGAATCCGAAGAAGCCAGGTAGTATTCTGGATTCAAGGAGTCCCCCTGACCCATCGGATCTACCCATGAGAAGCCACCCAGGAAGTCGACGCGAGCAGTATGGGAGCCAAAGTTCATTTCTGCAGGAATGAGGTAAGTTATCGACCACTGTCCCGTGGTCCCATTGGAGAATGTGGTGTAAGCAGGGCCAACATCAATTCCATCTATGTACAAATGGATTAGCCCTCCACTAAAGTCGCCATCTTCCTTCAGCAGCTGATCCCTCTCATCCAAGAGTGAGCCCACGAATGTTACTGACTCTCCTGCTATGGAAGGTGAGGATGCCTGTTTCAGGACCAGGTCAGTAGGGGCCAAGACGACGACCCTTGTCCATGTCTCGTCGCCCAGAAGGCCAATCGTGCCATTGATGCCGGAGAATGTGGCAGTGACCACCATTGGCCCGGGATTTCTGTCGGGTCTGACGAGTATTGATGCTGAGGCAGTCCCATTTGAGTCGGTCAGTCCACCCCAGACGGTGATGTTGTCAATCCTGAGTATGATTGTAGCAGATGCAACGGGTCCACCTGAGTTGTCTATTAGGGAAAGGTCGATGTCGAATGTTTCCCCCCTGATTGTCCTGTTGTCCGGATCCAGGTCATTCGGGTTGTCTATCGCTAGAACCGAATAACCCCTACTGTCGAAGGTGGAAAACCCAGATGCCGAAGAGAAGTATGTTACTTGGGGTGTGAAAGAAACCTCCAATCCGTGAGGACCCCTTTGGAAAGATAAGTCGAGTCTAAGTTCGGCGGACCAAGTTCCATCCGCATGGAATGAAACCTGAGATACGGTGAATGTACTGGTTTCATCGTCTATTGAGAATGTCAATGTAGGGTTCAACGGGTTCCCTGAAGTATCGGAGAGTCCAGTCCCGTTGCTGGAAGTAAGAGAACCGGTCACGTTGAAGAATTCTCCCGGAAGAGGATTGGCAGTGATTGGATCGATCACCATAGTGGTTGAAGATCTAACGGTGATTGTATTCAGAATCTGTACTGCCTGGTGGAGGTCTTCGGAACCGTTGAAGACGAAGGTGACGTTCACAAGACCAAGTGGGTGATCGTGAGGAATTTCGAATTCAAATGCGACACTGCCATCGGCCGCGGTAACTTCAGGATCAAGCCATGTATCGTGGAAAAGGACCATGACTTCGAAACTGGAAAGAGGTCCCTCGTTGTTGCTGAACTCGACAAGTCTGGTTGTCATGGTAGCCGATTGGCCTCTGTCTACAATGGTATTGACGAATGGATTAGAATCGACGAACTGAGACACTCCGAACACTAGTATGGTCGCATCCCCGTTCCCTGTGAGATAGAATGGGGTGGAGCCGTTGACGACGCTGACTACCACGGTTCTGACACCCCTCAAGACACCGTTTCCTAGTGTATCAGTGGGAACGGTGAGGTTGAATCCACCTGACATATTCGTAGTTTGGTTATCAATCAGGAGCTCATCTGGCTCGTCTAGAAAGAAGACGTTGATCCCCACGGGGCCATCTACGGTCCTATTGATATCTGCAGAATCCATCACGGTACCGACCAGATTGAAGAATTGCAGTGCAGTCACTTGGTTCGGAATCGAGGATATCTCAATCGTGCTAGCTACTTGGACGGTGAGATTAACGAAGCTCTCGTTCCCGAGCCACCTGCCTGCTTCGGGTGTGCTAAGAGAATCGGAAAGGTCGTCTGGAGCGTGCACTCGAATATTATAGAATCCCGGTGGAGCGGAAGAAGGGACAACTGGGTCGAAGGAAACCAAGCCCTCTGAATTAGTGGTTCCGGACTGAAGGACAGTCTCGAGCGGCCCGCCCCAATCGAAATAGAGATCCAAGGCGACGCCAGAAAGAGTTTCACTGGGATCCGCGACATCTGTCACTACGGACTCAAGGAGCAGTTGCTCTCCAGCAGTTACTATCGAAGCTGTGGGATCTGTCTGGACGACAAACTCTGTCTGAACTCCTATTTGGATTGTTGTGGAATCGCCTGCATTGTAGTAGCTCCCTCCCACGGGAGGGTTACCCGAGAAACTCAGGGTGACATCTATCTCGTAAACTCCAGATGGGACTCCCTGTGGTATCTCGAATGAAAGGTTGTAGGCACCGGTTGCTTCATCCACCCAACCGTTTGCAATGTTGTAAATCGGACCGGCGGCAGGGAAACCTCCTGGGGTATTGGGTAGTTCAGATGGAAGCAGGAGCTGAACCATAACGGAAGAGTTGTTTCCAATGACCGTGTTTTGCAACACCATATCGCTAGCGAATCCAGAAATCCAATTTGTCGAGCCTCTAACGGACCACTCGTCAGAGAGACTTGCAGATGCATTGGCCATCCCACGAACCCTAAGTAAATCAGATGTAGAATTGGGGCTGAGCCAAGTTGAACCGCTATAGCTGAGATTCCAATCATAGTCACCGGGATCCATGTTGAACAAAGGAGTGAACGTCGGTGTGACCCTACCCGCGTCCGGATCGGTTTGATTCCAAACGTTATCGCCATCGAATAGGAGTGTGTATTCGCCCTCAAATGAAGCGAATGATGAGCCGGTATGATCCTCCATGAAGACGTCTACTGCGTACTCCCGTCCTCTGATTGCGAAAATGAGTTCATAGTCGAAAACTACAAAACTTCGGATTCCGAAGATATCAGTAAATTGCTCTTGGTCGTTCGAATTCAAGTCATCCGAGTCGAACTGCATACGCACATCAACTGGACCTGCGGGCAGAGGTACTTCGGAAGCTGAGAATAGCCACGTAATGGAGAAGTCCCCTGGTGACGCGCCCCATGATGAGTTGTTGAGATACCAAGAGGAAAGTTCGACGAAAGGTCCAGAGATGTCGGCTCTACGCATCTCGAGTATCAGAGTCCCATTTAGAGGGGTGGGGGAGGGCCCTCTGCTGAGAACAGTACCATTCAGATAGATGTTGCTTCCAATCTCGAGAATTGAGTTATTTGCGCCCTGGGACTCAATTTCAACGGATAGATTTGGAGAAAGAGTGATGTTGAACATGAAGGGGAAGGAGCCCGGTCGGGCATGGTAGTCAGGAGGCGTCTCGTTGTTCATATCATCGAAATGCCAACCTTGGAAGGAAAGGGCAGCATCCATCAGACCGAGTGGTTCTGTCTCGTCAATTGGGACGATGAACTCGTAGTAACCACCACCCGAAACACCCGAAACAATTGATATCTCACCATCTACACTCGAAGAATAGTTCAACACGACCTGTAGGTCATCTGTGATTGATGGGTCCAGATATGGGGAGCTAGCCCAAGACAATTGTCCAGTGATTGACGAATTTACCCCAATCCCTAGCATTGGTTGCCCGATCGGAATTGGGCTAGTTATCGAAATTGACACATTATCTGTGATGTTGACCTGCCATGGCATGGAAATTCCTTGCGTCCCAACATATCCCTTCTCGGTAGTCAGGATTACCAGAGACCCGAATCCTGGTTGGATTACTTGTGAGGGGAGCCCTGTAAGATTGAACGAACCATTGGCATCCGTAGTGACGTTGGCCACCATGTGTTCTTCGATGGCAGCGCTTCCGGGGACCTCTCCGGATTTATTCGGTTCGACTAGGTACATGGAGAGAGATATATTTTCCACAAGGGTTTGGTTATCCACAAACTCCAAAGTTCCCTCTACCCAGATTGATTCAGATAACGTAGTATTTCTCTCAACTACTGTTGGACCCCAAGATTCCAAATTGACCATAACTTCGGAAATAGGGGGGCATGCTTCGAACGGGATCCAACCAAGATCCAGTTCCCCCTGGTTCTGGTTAGTCTGCAGGTGAACCTCTGCCCATCTTGTGAAGTCTTTGCCATACACGTTGAATGCCTTTCCGTCCCATGAGCCTCCGGAAAAACCAGTGACCTTGCGAGCGGGGATTCCTGCTATTCTAAGCATGGTCACGAAGATGGAAGTGAACTCGTCACAGTTCCCCTCTCTCGAAGAGTTTAGTATCCAATGAGTGACATCGCTATCGACCCCCAACCCATTTGTCCTTCCTGAACCGTAATGATTCCTAAGGAAAGAGATTGTATCGTTGCCGTTCACTATGAAGTCCTGGATGGCGGATATCTTGTCCCATGCGGATATCGCTCCGGATTGGTCCAGCACGTCCTGAGTTAGGTTCGTAACAAAACCGGAGTTATTCGTGAAGTCTTGAGGGAGTTCCTTTCCGTAATCAGAATCTGCGAAAACTGTGGTGTTTTCACGGATTGCAGCGGACAATATCACTTCGGGAGCGTTGACATATAAGGCCTCCACAACGGCACTATCCACGATGATGTCCCTAGTGTAGTTGGAGAAGTTGAGGCCCGCGGTAATATCCACCCATGTTGTGTAATTGACCACATTGTAGGGTTGTATGAGTTCTTGACCCGGTCCTATGTTTCCGGCTTCTTCAAATATAATCGCCCAAGAAAGTGCTCCGGAGTGATTCCAGAAAGACTGGTCTGCCACGCCTTGATCTGTGGAGAATTCAGGAGTAACTTGGGTATTCCCAACTAGGGTGCTATTGACCCCCCATGAGACTCCGGTGTAGAAGTCGTAAGTATGCCACCTCCAGTAGTGTTTGACGGTGGGATCCATCCCTCCCGAGGTATTGGTTGCCGTGAACATTAGTGCGTTCTCCTGGATGTCGTCAATGGGATCAAATGGATCTCCCGGAGATCCGATACAATCCAGGGCCCAGAAGTCTTCTGTGCACTCTTCGCCATCAGGAACGCCCCCTCCATCCGAGTCAGGGTCGAGCCAGTCAGTACCAAGCTCCTGCTCAATCAAATCGGGGATTCCATCGCCATCGGTATCTAGGGGATTGATGTCGTCGTTCGGATTATCTTGGGGATTGGTCCCATCGAGGTATTCCTGTCCATCATCAACACCTCCATTGTCGGAGTCGGCTACGTTCCAGAGAGTAAACCAAACGTCCGAGGTGAAGTTGCCACCGAAGCCAAATCCACCGATCCCGAAAATCATCGAGCAACCAGTGGTGTTCTCGAAGTAGTTGTTGAGGCCGTCATCATCGGTATCGAGGAGATTGTGACAAGGCTCCCTTGGATCTGTGAGGTTCAGAGTCTCGGATAGGTCATTGACCCCATCGCCATCGGTATCGGAAAGGGTCGGGTCGGAGAGGAATCCCCAGGTTGCAGACAACTCCTCCCAGTCTGCCAGACCATCACCATCTGTGTCCTTGTAGTCATCATCGCACCATGGGTCATTGGTAGCATTGGCAGACGCGTTCCAGCACCAAGACCCATTCGTGAACAAAATCGTATTTACTCCGATTGGTGGTTCTGTGTCCAAGCCTTTCAAGAATGAAGGATCCTCTAGAGATTCATAGCTAAACGATGTGCGTGTCCCGTTGGGGGCGACGAAATATGCCATCGGAGCGTTTCCCCTCCAATCCACCGGATCGGGATTGATACCAATAGTGGAATTGATGGTGAGAGTATCTGCATCACCGTCCCAAGAAATGATTGTGAAGACTAGATCGAAAATGGAAGTACACGGGTCGGTCTGACCGGGGAAGCCTTCGTCGCCATCATTGATTCCGCCGCCATCAGAATCTGAGACGTTCCATATGGTGCAGGAGTTGTTTTCTTCCCAGTTTTGAAGCCCATCACCATCGAAGTCCCCCTCGTCATTTATCCTAGTTGGGTCAGTCTCTCCTGTGTCAATCACCCCATTACCATTTAGATCCTCGTCTCCATCATCCAGATGATCGCCATCCGTATTGTTGCTTCTTGGGTCTGAACCCTGTGCAGGATCACCGTATGAGCCATTGAACTCGACTCCATCATTAATGCCGTCGGAGTCCGTATCAGGGGAAGTTGGGTCGGTCAACAAGACGAGAGCCTCTAACGAGTCATTCAAGCCATCTCCATCGGTATCGTTGTTCTGCGGATCGGTCTGAGTTATTCCATCGACCTCGGAGGTAAAAATGGTACAGCCACCAGGGCCAAGCGAAAGTACTGGATTGCAGGGTGACTCTGTGGCAGTCATATTGATTGGTCCGGGTCTGAAGTACTGCGTTGGAGGGAATGTGGACCCATTTCTAGTCCCCCATGCAGGATTGACGTATTCGTAAATGTTTGAAAGACCGTCAGAATCAGGATCTCCGAAGGTTCCGTCTTGATTAGAATTAGAGGTTGGATCCAATCCGTTTGCCACCTCCCATCCATCTGGCATCCCATCGCCATCGGTGTCCCATCCATTGGGGTCCTCATCGGCAATTCCATCCCCATCATCATCATTAGAACTGCAGTCCGCATCTCCATCAAAGTCACCGTCATTTGAGTCAACCATCCCATCGTGATCGTTGTCGAACGTGTCAGTACAGATGTTGCCCACCGGGTCCTCGTCGGCACCGTCTGATCCAGAACCCTGAATCACTTGCATTGCGCTCTCTTCGTCCCAGTTGGAAACGGGTATCGTGCCATTCCACCAAACCCCATTGTCTAAGAAATTCGTAGTTGAAGGCTCGTCCCAGCCTGAAGGAATCCCGTAAAGATACTCATTCAGATTTGTCAAGCCGTCGGAGTCGGGATCTCCTGTCGAGCCGTTGTCGCCAGATGACGAAAGCGGGTCTAGCCCATATTGCCATTCCCATCCATCTGGGAGTCCGTCATTATCAGAGTCCCAATCCTGGGGCTGGGTGTTAATTAGGAA
>CBFIAW010000003.1:38262-46520 GCA_965660655.1 Candidatus Thalassarchaeaceae archaeon
AATCCCGTATGATAAACCGTCGGCATCTTGGTCATTTACAGTTGCAGAAACCTCGAAGACTGTGATCTGCATCGAAGCGATTCCTGACATGAGCACTAAGCAGGTTAGCAGTGTAGCGGACCTCTTCTTGACCAGGGGGTTGGATTCTTCGTAATTTGAAATTACGAACTTCATGAATATCGGTCCCGTTTTGTTGGCGCTAACTTCGGGTCTTAAGAAGAATGGAGCGTAGTTCGTACATTTGTCATTCTTACATCAGCTCGACATCGCCATCGTCGTATCTTTCCACTCCCTTCGGCTCATCCAAAACTGTAACTGGAACAGGTATCTCTGGCGTGGTTTCTTGGGACTCTGTTTCGTCCTCAGAAAGTGACTCTATCGCTCTCATCTGTGCTGCCCATCTTCTCCTATTGAGCCTGCTCTGAACACCTGCAAACAGCAATAGTACGCTTACTAGCACCAAAACAAGAGTGATTGGTCTGGGGTGAGACATTTCGTTAACTATGATGTCAACGAAAGAGCCTATCTCAACAATTGCTGTCAAAGTGAACTTAGCCGTTAAAGACTCTGAGAAGCTCTGATCCGTATCTAGTGGGGTTGCAGTTACAGAAATCGGAATTGAATCCCCATTATTTGCGGAACTTGAGACGGAGATTTCGACTGTGAAGGTGGCTTCGTCGAACGCTTCGATTTCAATCAGGGGCGAACCCGACAGGCCGCCGATACTGACATCCCATCCATTCTCATCAACGTCAGCTTCAAGGAGAACGGTCATAGGACTGTTTCCTTCGTTCTTCACCTTCATTTGAATCGAGTAGTCATTACCAGGTGCAAGTTTTGTATTCTGGGAAACTTGGACGATCTCCAGCATTGGTTGATCTGCTTCAATTTCGAATGTCATCGGGAGATCGAAATATCTTGGATCGTCGTCTTCTATGTCCTCGGAAATTCTCAAGAAAACAGTATGGTTGCCGACCTCTACCTGGTTCGTCAGAGTTACGCTGATGTAGACCTCAGTGAAGTCCCCCGGACCCAGGGAGACTCGAGGGACGGCCTCTCCGTCTGAGTTTGTGATCCTGAATTCCCATTGCCCGTAGGCTGAGTTTCGATCGGTGTTCTCATTCAACGAAGCAGGGTTTTGCAATAGCCACCAAGATGCTGCCTCCAAGTCGTCTTCACTATTCGTCAATCTGGCCCTGAAGTCCAAGACCGGTCTGTCCTGTCCAGGTGCACATAGTGCCACCTTCATGTGTCCGAGAGGAGTTCCGTCGCAGTCTTGTGAGACCTCCCCCCTTATGCCATATGTTCTCTGAATTGTGAATGAAACGGTTGTTGTTGATGATGCGTTGCCGCCGCTGATTACTTCTATCTCAATCTCACCGATGTCCTCGTCCTCTCTATCCAAGCTTGGCTTCACACCGAGAATCAGTACCTTTGTGCTGTGTCTCTCCAATAAAGGAGTGTGGAAAGTCCCATCCCCCTCGTCCTGAAGTATCCGCTGACCTGTGAGATTGTCGTGCAACTGGAAGATTGACTTCGATCTCTTGAGAATGTCAATCCGGAAGTTATCGGCATCGAAACCAGTATTGAAAATCTCCAATATGAAGGGGTTGAATTCGCCATATTCGGCAAATCTGGGGATGGTAGAATCCAGAGCATCACCCCTGGAAGAATTCGCTATCGGTATCTTGTGGTCGTCTGACCAGATCGAGACCACGGGGGGTTGATAGACATCAACCTTCTCTACAACCAGTACGAGAGTGTCCTGATGGACTACCGAAATTACCCCCTCCACATCTGCCTCTGCAACCGCTCTGATCTCGATCTTCTTCGGCATGCCAGTTAGATCATCTGGTGCGGTTAGAGTCACTGTCGGATTAATGACTGACCCTCCGGAGCTCATCTCATATCCTGCAGGAGAATCGAACTCAACCAACCAAGAGCTTCCTAGATTAGTCAGCACCTCTAATTCTACGTTCATCGACTTTGTCGAATCGCCTCTATGAACAAGTACCATGGGGATAGGAGTTACCTTACCTGGTGCAAAGTACTCTACCGAGCGATCGAACCTATGCTTCAGAGAAACTCCAAACTGGTGCATCTCGATGGGCTCGTGCTCAATTTCAATCTCGTTTCCACCGACATCCCGGACCTTGAGTATTACTGCATACTCACCAGGGTTGAGTCCGCTATTGTATGTATAGAGAAATTTGCCGAAGATTCCTGTGCTGGAGTCTTCTATCTCCTCCATGTCGCCAGTAATCCTCTCGTCGACCTCATAGTTTCCATCCGGATCCCTCATCAGGATGTCTACCCTAGCGATATCAGCCCTTCCGAATGCACTAATTGCATCTATCGAGAACTGCATCTCTCTGTCTTCAACGATGTCATTCGGGTACCAGTCAATCTCCGGACCCTCTGCTATGTTAGCCCCTTCCCTCTGGACGACAATGATGCTATTCATCAGGGCATTGCCGTTAGCCTCCATCTTGGAGAATTTGTTTGGTTCGTTGTCGATATTGTTGAATGCGACATCCGCAGTGCAACCAGACCCCCCGAATGGGCTGCCACTGTCATCACATCCAGACATGCTGGCTCTAACTTTGATAATCAGTCGCTTATTCTTTCCAACCTGGAAAGATTCTGAGTTTCCTATTCCGACTTCGATAATCTCGTGGTCGAAGTCGCAACTGCTTCCGAATGAAGAAGTGCACACCGAACCAGAGTATGTTGTGGAGCCAACAGTCCTCTCGGAAGTCATTACTGAGACGGTCCAATCAACATTAGAATTCTGAGATCCTTCGGACTTCAGGAATAGTTCAACTGGAATGTAGTATGAGTCGTTTGCATGGAACTTCCTGCCAAAGAATTCCATCGACGACATTAATGAAATGGACATAAATTGGACGTCATCGTCCAGAGCACTGGCTACTTCCTGATCCTCATCTGCCTCGGGAGGCTCGGTACTAATTAGGCCGTCCATTCCAGCAGTCTGGTTCTGTCCGGGTTGAATGAAGTATAGTTTGTACAGGTTTGCGTCTGGTGGGCTTTCAGAAGCATTGAGGGTCTTGGAATCGGGCAGTTCAGAAGCCCCAATATCGAAGCCAGCGGGAATCAGCATCAATAACGCCAGAGAGAGGGCAACCAGTGTACTTTGACGTACATAGGGGTCGATGTTGCGTTTTCGCACGATTGTGCGCCGCATCCGGGATGTTAAAGAGTTCGGGAGAGTAGAGTACTGGATGCATCGGTTATAGGACGTTAACGTCCGCTCGGTTGAAATCGAAAGTCGTGGCTCGTTGGGCTGCAGGGGTACCCGAGTTGGTCAAAGGGGCCGGACTTAAGCTCCGGTGCTTAGTGCTTCATGGGTTCGAATCCCATCCCCTGCACCATTAATCCTCTAAGTCCGGTTTTACCCTTGCCAATGAGCATCCAAACTTCCCATCAAAGCCCATGGGAGAAACCTTGGTCAGGCATACTACTCCTGCAACGACGATCTTTGGTTCTAGAATAGTATCCAGAATCGATGAAGCAATTGTTTCCATCAGAGTATGCCTCTTTGAGATGGCGGACTCAATTGAACGGTATAGGTACTCGTAATCCAGTACTTCTCCGATGTGATCGTTAATTGGTGCATCGGCGCCTTCGATCAAAACTTCGACATCGAATCTAACTGGCTGCTTCACCCCCTTCTCATAGTCATGAGTCCCAATGTCTAGTTCTATTACAACATCTTCGAGCCGCAGGGTTGTCCATCCCGTCGATCCGAGGATTCCTATTATCGAACTAAGATGGGGGGTGGTTATTGTCATTTGAGGTTCTCCTGGTTGAATGCTGGATCGTGTGACATCTGCCTAAAGCGCTCGCCCGAGTCAACGAAGATTGTTTGGCCGGTAATAGAAGGAGAAGTCGCCAAGAAAGCGATCGATTCAGCCACATCATTTGCAGTTGGGCCAAATCCTAGCGGAGATTGTGATTGAATAAGTTTGAGAGAATCCTCATCGAGAACATCGCTAGTCAGGACATGCCCAGGGGCGACTGAATTGACTCGGATTCTTGGGGCAAGGTCGATTGCCAGTGCAGATGTCAAGCCATACATTGCAAATCTTGAACTAGTGTATGACAGATAATCTGCATTGGGAGATTCTACCTTGAAATCCAAAACGTTCACCACCCACGACCCTTCTGTGGAGGACTTGGACAACTCCCCGATTAGGATCAGTGGTGCGAAAGCGTTTACTCTCATATGTTCCAACCATCCTCCTTCGGAGAGGCTCTCGATTCTGTCGAAAGCAAAGTACGAGGCATTGTTAACGATGCCTGCCACCGCACCTAGTGATTCAGTGGCTTTCGGGATCAGGCCTTTCACAGAATCGATATCGTTGAGGTCGCAATTCAGAGCACATGCCTTTCCACCATTGGACTCTATCTCCTCGACGAGGAGGTCTGCCTCACGTTGGGAATTCCTATAGTGGATCGCTATTGGGAAACCTTCTGTTGAAAGCCTCAAACATATTTCACGGCCAATCCGCCTAGAACCCCCCGTTACCAAAACTGTCCCGTGCATGTGATGCGCAAGAGACTTCACACTTTACCAATTGCTCACAAGAAGTGGAACTTCGCAATGAGAACGGTTAATGTCGTTCTTCTATCCGTTGATTACGATGGAGAGGCGGTTGCCAATCATCGACTCTGAAACAGCGATGTCCGGAGGTTGTGAAAGTCCGACTACAATTAGCCCTCTAGATAAGAGAAAAAAAATGAGGAAGCGCCTCCCTTCTTGGTTCAAGACGTCCCTTCCAACGGGTCTAGCTCAGTCGAGGTACAACGGAACAAAGGAGAATGTGTTGGCTCACGGGTTGAATACTGTTTGCGAGGAGGCAAGATGCCCCAATGTTCACGACTGTTGGGGCAGAGGTACGGCAACCTTCATGGTTGCGGGAGAAGTCTGCACCAGAGGGTGCAGATTCTGTGCAGTCGGAACTGTTAGGGCCCCTTCGGATCTTAATCCTGAAGAGTCTCGTGAGTTAGCTGATGCAGTATCCAAAATGGGCCTTAGCTATGCAGTAATCACGGTAGTGAACAGAGATGACCTACCGGACGGCGGGGCGAATCACTACAGAGATTGTATCATGGAAGTTGCGAAGAATAATCCAAACGTCGGTTTGGAGTTGCTTTGTTCTGATTTAGACGGAAATCTCGAGGCCCTAGATGCACTGTTGGATGGGTTACCTCTGAGAGTATTCGCGCACAACGTCGAATGCGTTCCTCGACTAGACACTGTGGTTCGGGATCAAAGAGCTTCCTTTGTTCAGTCACTTGAGATTCTGAGAATGGCAAAGGAAATTCGTCCTAATCTGCTTACAAAGACTAGTCTGATGGTTGGCCTGGGAGAAACAGATGAAGAAATCATAGAGGCAATGGAAATGATTCGTGGGGCCGGAGTGGACATGATTACACTGGGGCAGTATCTACAACCTAGCTTAAGACACCTCCCAGTAGATAGGTTTCCGGAGCCGGATAGATTTGCAGATTGGGATAGTTTCGCTAGGGAACTAGGTTTCAGTGCAGTTGCTAGCGGGCCCCTAGTTAGATCGAGCT
The DNA here is from genome assembly GCA_965660655.1 of Candidatus Thalassarchaeaceae archaeon. Taxonomy (GTDB): domain Archaea; phylum Thermoplasmatota; class Poseidoniia; order Poseidoniales; family Thalassarchaeaceae; genus UBA36. The sequence goes on from CBFIAW010000003.1 coordinate 43,864, forward strand.
ATAGGGCAGGGCTGCTATGGGAAGAGGCAATGGGGGGCGAACCAGTGGTTACTCGTGACTCGACTGGTTCAGCAGTTAGTCACATCCTATCAAAGGAGAGATTGGTTGTAGCAGGGGTTGATAATTCATGATTATAGGAGGAAATCATCGTGGCGTCTAAGGGCAATGATGGAAATATCCACGTCCCCGATGCGCCTTTCAGGCCCGGAGATCAAGCAAGCTTCGAGAACTGGTCGTGGAAACCCGGTGACTTGCCCAAGCCCGATCCAAAGAATTGTCAATCCGAGGACACTGTGGACCTAGCAAACGGGTTAGTAAGGGTGCTCGATGACGATGGTAATGCCTCAGGAGAATGGGACCCTGGACTCTCTGCAGATCAACTCCGAACCGGGCTAGAGCACATGGTAAGGTTGAGGATTTTCGATGACAGGATGATGAAGATGCAACGAACCGGTTTGCTTTCGTTCTACATGAGGTCGTTAGGCGAGGAGGCAGTGGCGATTGCGCAAACTATGGCATTGGAAGAACAAGATTGGATATTCCCAACATACAGGCAACCAGGGGCGCAGTTCGTCAGAGGTAGGGGGATGGTTAGCATGATTTGTCACTGCATTGGAAACATAGAGGACAACATCAAGGGGAGGCAAATGCCAGTACACTATTCATATCGAGAGGGTAGATTTATTTCGATTTCTAGCCCTGTTGGAACACAGTTCAGTCAGGCGGTTGGTGTGGGTCTTGCATCAAGTTACAAGGGACTGGACGAGGTGACTATCACGTGGATCGGAGATGGTGCGAGCGCTGAAGGGGATTACCACTATGCGTTAAACTTCGCAAGCGTATTCAAAGCTCCTGTAATTCTCAATGTGGTAAACAATCAGTGGGCCATTTCGACGCATGCTAACTTCGCCACAGGAATTGAAAATTTCGCATCCAGGGGGATTCCCTACGGGCTTGCATCGATTAGAGTTGATGGGAATGACTTCCTAGCACTCTATTCAGTAACTAAATGGGCACGCGAAAGGGCAGCTTCGGGGTCCGGGGCAACCCACATTGAGGTTCTGACTTACAGAACGGGAGCGCACAGTAGCAGTGACGATCCCAGCAGATACAGGCCAAAGGACGAGCATACGAAATGGCCAGGTGGGGACCCGATAATTAGACTGAAAGAACACCTGATTAATTTGGGAGAGTGGAGTAAGGATAAACACAAAGAAATGGAGGAAAGGATCGATACCGAGGTAGTAGATGCTTACAAGGAAGCCGTCAAATTCGGTGATCTGGCCAATGGCCCATACCCCTCAGCCGATACAATCTTCACCGAGGTTTACGAAGAGATGCCCTGGCATCTGAAAGAACAGCATGACGAACTAATGGGTGGTTGAAATGTCCAACATGAATATGATTCAATCCCTGAATAGTGCGCTTGATAACTTGCTTGAGAATGACTCCGATATCATCGTATTTGGAGAGGACGTTGGATACTTCGGGGGAGTCTTCAGGACAACTGATGGATTACAAGAGAAGCATGGCGAGCATCGTGTTTTCGACTCCCCCTTGTCGGAAGGTGGAATTGCAGCAACTGCGTTTGGGATGGGTCTTAATGGCCTCAGGCCTATAGTGGAAATTCAGTTCGCAGACTACATCTTCCCGGCTTATGACCAAATTGTAAATGAGATGGCCAAAGTTAGGCATAGGTCTGGTGGTGAGTTTTGGTCACCGGTCACCCTCCGAACCCCTGCTGGTGGTGGAATCAGAGGGGGGCACCACCATTCACAATCCCCCGAGTCCCAATTCACACACACACCCGGGCTGAAAGTTGTTTACTGTTCGACACCTTACAATGCCAAAGGGTTGCTAATTAGTGCAGTTGAGTGCAACGATCCAGTTGTTTTCTTCGAACCCAAGAGATGCTACAGGGGTCCTTTCTACGGTGACCCCCACAACGTACCCACTTGGTCGGATCACCCGGAGGCAGAAGTTCCCGAGAGTCACTACAAAATCCCGCTTGGACAAGCAAGATTAGCGAAACAAGGGGATGATTGCACGGTAATTTCATGGGGTGCCATGGTTCATGTTTGTGAACAAGCAATCAAGGACAGCGGCGCCTCATGCGATCTGATAGACATGCAGACCCTGGTGCCATGGGACAGAGATGTTGTTGTAAGTTCCATTGAGAAGACAGGAAGGTGCGTGATCGTCCACGAAGCCCCCAAGACTAGTGGATTCGGTGCGGAAATGGCAGCTTCCATCCAAGAGAGGTGTTTCTATCACCTTGAGGCCCCCATTGAGAGGGTTGCCGGTTGGGACACTCCGTTCCCCCATACTACTGAATGGGATTACATGCCCGGACCGTCTAGAATCGCGGCGGCAATAGCAAAAACACAGGAGGATTAGAATGGGTAATTTCGTGTTTAAGTTGCCTGACATCGGAGAGGGAGTAGTAGAAGGAGAAGTAGTCCAATGGCACGTTTCGGTTGGAGAATCGGTATCCGAGGATGACCCTCTTGTGGACGTTATGACTGATAAGGCAACAGTCACCATACCTTCTCCAACCAGTGGGGTAATCAGTTCACTCAGCGGAGGGGTTGGGGACATGATTGCTGTGGGAACAACTCTCCTGGAGATTGACTCCGAGGGAGGAGAAGAGCCCAAGG
>CBFIAW010000004.1:0-8539 GCA_965660655.1 Candidatus Thalassarchaeaceae archaeon
GTCACGACCAGCATGAGCATCAACCAACTCAGAGGGAGGTCTTTCAGGCTGGACAAGCATTGGCCGGAGAAGGTTGCAAACAACTGGGACATCGTTTGCCTGGCTGACGAATTCAAGAAGGGTTTCGACGACTACCTGCGATTCAAGAGGAAGCACAAGCAGCTCTACGGGGTCTGCGATGATGGTGCGATAGAGAAGGGGGTCGGCCACGTCCACGCCGCCTTCACCGAGGCTCGTCCGGAGGGAGTCTCCGAGGCGATGGACGTTTTCAACGAGGAGATGCTGATGAGATCCAGGAATCGAGGGCGTACCCGAGACCTATGGGGCATCGGCGAGGCCTTCAGCGCGGTTCCCAGGGAAGCAATAGAGATCAAAGGAAGTGAGCTTGGAGGCGGTTTTCCCCCGACAAACAGGATCGGAATGGCCCAATGGTCCGATGAGTCACTTGTCCTGGCAATTGCGGACGCGGTCGCTTCCTCACTGCAGGCCCTAGGGCACATCGGATTCGACGTCAAGGTGGGTGGCGGTAGCAGAGGCGGAGGCTGGATGAGGACCTATCTCGAGGAGGCATCAGAAGAAGAGTCGGCCATCTTCGCAGAGGCCATGGAGGAGGTGCTCGGACCTCTGGAAAATCCGAGGTACGTCATCCAGAGGGAGGTCAAGGTGGTGAGCGAGACATGGCTAAGCGACTTGCTCCCAGAGATTGTTGGCAAGTACTTCAGGAGGAAGAAGAACGTCCTTTCGATGTTCCACGCAGTCCCCAGAGAGCTTTGTCGGAATCTGGAGGATGCGAAGGTCTTCGAACGGCAGTGGAACTGGAAGGTGAGTCCGGGTGAGGTCCAGTACGGGCACAGCAGGAGCGGAAAGGAGATGATTGGCGAGATAAAGCGAGCGGGCCTTTCCCCCAGATCCTCGACACACAAGAAGAGTGTTTTCCTCTGATTACTGTGAGCAATCATTGCAATCGATTTTTACTCCCGCGTGGTCTCTGCAGAACCTCTTTCGGCACGTGAAGCAACGGAAGTCGAAGGCCGTCACTGGATTAGAGCACTGTGGGTTTCCACATGACTCCTCAGATGAATCTGATGCCTGAGTTGATTTTTCTGTTCCGCCCTCGTAACCCTTCTCCCACCAATCGTCACCTTCAATTTCAGAAGAATCGACTGAACCCTTTCTTTCTGCTCCATTGGGGGCACCGCCTCCAGAAACATGTGACTGTTTTTTAGGGGTAGATTCGGAGGCAAGGCCTAGCGTCTTGATAACGTAAGGGCTCGAGAAGAATCGTTCCGCATCGAAAGATCCCAATTCGTTAAGCCTGCGAATTCCGTCATCCCGGGATTTGATTTCTCCCCCCCTGTCTTGGACATACCCAATCAATCTGTCATACGCACGCTTGTAACTCGGTGCGAGTTTGCGATTCAGGTCCTTCTTCTTTCTTGGATTTGATCTCGATGTACCCAATGCTCTTGTTGAAAAAAATGAGTTTTGGCCGCCTTGATCGAGTCCGACAATTATTAGCATGACAATTATTGGTCCGAAAGCGAAGAGGCAGGCGTAGAACACAAAGCCCTCTCCGATTCCAGTAAGAATGAACAGAGACAGCACCCCCGCGGGAACAAAGAACACCAATCTGTTGTCGGTGTAATCGTCCACGTACTTGATTGCAGACCAGACGCCACTGAAGAAGAGGAAAATAAGGGCTAGGATAATTTCAGCAGACATAGGTTGCACAACCTTGAGGCCCGGGCGCTGTCCCGGCGCCCGGGCCGGTGAGGTACCTATCGAATGGTGCGGCACGCACCTGCAGTCATTGCCCATTGGGCTCCTTCTTCGGGACGAATCGCGGTTGGTACGACGGGAAATAAACTCAGCGCCGGACGGCTACTCTGATGGATGCCTTTTGGTTCCCTGAGATATCACCTGCACCATGCCTGATTGGTAGTCCGAGCCTCTTGCAAAGGTCGAGATGGGGGGCAGACCAAGGGTGCATGCACCTCTCACTAGAGTCGTAGCCGAGCACTGTAATTGGTTCCATCTCGGCCTCCCAAACACCCTCTACCATCCTGCCAGAAATCCTGACCCAAGAGTGTTCGAACCTCCTGAGATCATTCTCTAGTCCCCTAATCCCCATCCTGCCAATTCTGCTCAGAAGGAAATCTCGTGGTATCGCCCTTGGGATGATTGCCAGAACCCTCTCGCCGTCGTGCATGTAGGCCACTGGCCCTAGGTCGATGGAGTCAAACTCCCTTTGGGCCCTGTCAATCGATTCAGAGATACTTCCCCATCGGTCCGGGAGCCATGCCACCAAGGAGGAACGGTCCTTCGTTCCGTGGACATGGCTGCTGACCTCGAGGCTGACAAACTCATGACTGCCTGCCATGACTGGACTTGTTCCAACCGCTGTCTTCTTTCTGGGCTTAAAGCGGGGAATCTTGATCGGAGGCCTTCTGGGCATCGAAGAGGCCATCTCATGTTTCGGGATGTCAGATATCCACTCTCTTACTGGCCTCTCAAGTAGCCCTTCCCCGAGAACCGAGCAAGCCCAGCCGGTTGAGCCATGCAACGTCCCGGGAACCCGGATTATCCTGCGTGTGTCTGCAGTAACCACGGGGTCGACATCGTGGCCTGCATCAATCACCCTTCCTAGCAGCACCTTCCTACTCTCTCTTACCGCTTGCTCCCTCTTTGCTGGGTCCGGCTCTTCGAACAACGACCTGTCTGGGTCACTGGCCACTATGTGGAAGCCCTTGCTTCCAGAGAAAGAGACATGTCGAATTTCCAAATCAGTATTCTCGGTGATCCATTCACTTAGGGTGAGGGTCTCTTTCCTCGCCATCTCTATCCTACTCCTGCAGAATGGCCTCATATCGATGTCGAAAACGGCCATGTGGTCAATCAGGATGGGAGATGGGCGCTTGGAGTCCTTCAATCGAGGGAGGTTAACTGGATCTAGCCAAGAGGAAGTGGACACGTACACATCAGTGGGCATCGAGTCGAAGGCCTTCACGAGTGATTGGCCCGATGAAATCCGCTTCCTCGATGTTACCCATGGGCCCTTCAGAGTTCTCCACCTGAACTGGTGCCTAGTTGGCTTCTCCAACCACGAAAGATCGATCCTCGATCCATCTGAGTAGTGCTCAGAAAGGATACTCTCCGTCCAATCTGGAGACTCTGACATAGACTCCAGAACTAGTTCTAGGTATTGGACTAACCCCCAACACGGTCAAAGAGGCCGGACGACTCGCGATACTGTGAGCGATCCTCTTGTAGTTGTGAACTTCAAGACTTATCAGACTGCTCATGGTGCTTCGGCTGAGGATCTGGCGCGGGCTATGGCCAGCATAGAAACGGATGCCAGGATGATAGCCGCTGTCTCGGCGTTTGACTTGTCAGCAGTAGTGGCCACGGCTCCCAGTCTGGAGGTTTGGTGCCAGCACCTAGACCCAGTGGGATTCGGCTCAAACACAGGATGGTTACATCCGGCGACCGCAATAGAGAGGGGTGCTTCGGGCACCCTAATCAACCATGCAGAACACAAGGTCAGTCTGGAGCACGTGGCGATGCTGCTCGAGCAGGTTCCCGCCGGCTTCGATGTCTGCGCCTGTGCCGCAGATATCGAGGAGGCGAGGGCTCTCGCTGCTTTGGAGCCTGGATTCGTAGCCGTCGAGCCGCCCGAATTGATTGGCGGTGACGTCTCAGTGACGAGCGCTGATCCGGAGATCGTCAGTGGGACTGCGCAGGCAGTCAGGGACGTGTCAGAAGTGGTTGGCATTCTTTGCGGTGCCGGTGTGAAGAGTGGCTCGGACGTGTCCAAGGCAATTGATCTAGGCACCTCAGGGGTACTTCTGGCTAGTGGGGTGACCAAATCCGATGACCCGACTTCGTCTCTGAAGGATCTAGTCAGTCTACTCTAGACGAGTAGTTTCTGGATAAATTATAACCAGAGGACTTTTGTCATTGACGGTTATGGGAACCTGATTATAATGGGCGACAAGGGAGACGGGAGCATCGAAAGAATCGGTAAGAAGAAGTACAGTGCGGAGCTATTTAGACTCCAGCTTGAGTTGATCAAACTACAGGAATGGGTCAAGGCGAAGGGGCTCAAGGTCGTCGTGGTCTTCGAAGGAAGGGATGCTGCTGGCAAGGGTGGCGTCATCAAGAGGATCTCACAGTACCTCAACCCCAGAGTTGTGAGGGTGGCTGCTCTACCAGCCCCAACAGAGAGGCAGAAGACCGAGTGGTACTTCCAGAGGTACGTCAACCACCTCCCTGCTGCTGGGGAGATAGTGATGTTCGACAGGAGCTGGTACAACAGAGCAGGAGTGGAGAGAGTCATGGGATTCTGTGATGAAGACGAATATGACGAGTTCATGAGATCCTGTCCGATGTTCGAGAGGATGCTGATGAGGTCAGGGACGATTCTGATTAAGTACTGGTTCTCGGTATCAGATGACGAGCAGCTGAAGCGTTTCAAGGCGAGGTTGGCCGAGCCCCACAAGAGGTGGAAGCTCAGTCCGATGGATCTGGAGTCACTAACTCGATGGGAGGACTACTCCGAGGCGAAGGACGTCATGTTCGCTCATACCGACACCAAGCAGTCGCCATGGTTCGTGGTTAACTCGGACATCAAGAGGCATGCGCACCTGAATTGCATCAACCACCTACTCTCTGTGATCGAGTACGATGACCTAACTCCCGAGCCCATTGAGCTCCCAGATAGGAAGAATGCGAGAGGGTATGTCAGGCCGCCGATGACGGAGCAGACCTTCGTTCCGGACCATCACGATACGCTGATGGATTGAGGTCTAGGAGATAAATTCGATATGCAGAGCTGGGATGATGCAAAGAAAATTGAATTCTCTTTTGTTGTGTATTTTTCTAGTCACGTCGGGTTGCTTAGAGAACTCGCCTCCTGACTTGGACGGAGATGGGATTAGAGATTCAGAGGATAATGATGTCGATGGAGACGGATGGGAAAATTCCGTGGAGTTGAACTGCACTTCCGACCCCAATAATGGCGATGACATCCCAACAGACACCGATGGGGATTCAGTTTGCGACATATTGGATGAAGACGACGATGGAGATTCCTGGACCGATGATGCCGAGGAGGAATGTGGCACGGATTCCATTGACATGGAGTCAATTCCCGTTGACCTGGATGGGGACTTGATCTGCGACGAGTGGGACGATGATGCCGACGGGGATGGCCTTCCAAACGAATGGGAGTTGGAAAGGGGTTTCGACCCGATGGATTCCGAGGATTTCATGACGTGCCATGGAATCTCTGTATTCTGTCTCAGGACCTATGATGACTTCACCTTCGCAGAGACCCACAACGCGTACTCGACGTTGGAGGACCAGGTTCTTTTTGGGGTGAATCACTACACTGGACTTCAGCGACAGTGGGATGACGGCATTAGAGCATTCATGGTAGACTCGCATCACAGGAACTACGACAATACATCTGCTGAGGACGTGAGGTTCTGCCACAGTACTGGCCAGTTCTTCCATCCCTGTAATTTCGGCGAGGTAAATGCGTTCCAATGGCTGGATCTCCTGAATTCCCTGATGAACAACTCCAGTGGAGATGTTGTCACCCTCCTAATTGAAAACTACGTCCCAGCATCTCACCTGCAGTTCCTATTCAACGAGACTGGAATGGCTAATCGGATTTACACCCATACCCTAGGTGAGGAATGGCCAAGCTTGGGGGACATGGTGCTTGATGGCAAGGATCTGGTCGTCTTCTGGGAGCAATCGCAGAACGATGACTACCCCTGGCTGCACGACTTTGGGATGTTCGGTTGGACTACCAACTATGCCGAGGGCAGTGAGGAGGAGATGTCTTGCACAGTGCATCGAGGAGATGGCTCGCAACCAGTTTGGCACCTGAATAACTGGCTGGCTAGCATATATGGGCTCCCTGACCCTGTATTGGCAAACGAGGTGAACGAATATGAGACCCTGCTCAACAGAACCCTGGAGTGTTGGGAAGAGATGGACAATAGGCCGACCTTCATTGCTGTTGATTACTGGGAAGAAGGTGAGGTGACTAACGTGACAATCACCCTCAACAAGATGTCACACTGGTCGGAAGAGGCCCCAGCGCACCCCTGACTACTGAATCTCCTTGGGTCGAATGACTTCCTTGACTACCCAGTTACCTCTCGATTCGGCTAATAGAACTGCAGTCGCAGTTGGCATCGAATGCCACTCTCCAGAAAGATTGTTGACCAGAATCTCCGATCCAGGGTTGTGCCCTAGTATCATTGTCGTTCCTTCTTGGGCCATATCCTCTAGCTCTAGCAACAGATCATTTACGGTGGCATGGTAGATTCCGGATCTGATCTGGGATGGTACTCGGCCAAACCTGTGAGACATCCCCGAAAGGGTCTGAAGCGTCCTTTTCGAACTGCTGACAAGTATCAGATCGGGAGACCATGCCCTTTCATGGATGGCATCGGCCATTCTTGGAGCGTCTCTGGATCCCCTCTTGTTCAATGGGCGATCATGGTCATCGAGACCGGACTCTTTCCAGCTACTCTTGGCATGACGCATTACAATGAGCCTTCGGGGCAATCTACTCCTCCTCTTTGGCTCCAAACGAAGGTTCCCTCTTTTCCTTGAAGGATCTGACGCCTTCTGCGAAGTCGGCGGTCTTGGAAGAGGCGACCATGAGGGACTGCTCGAACTGGAGCTGTGTTTCGAAGAATGTCGAAGTGGATGCATCAAGCAACTGCTTCGTACCCCTTCTGCTGTTTACTGACCACTTCCCCCATTCTCTGGCGACTTCCAAGGCCCTATCGACGAGGAGGCTTTCGTCCACTATTTCATCCACGGCACCCACCTCCAGTGCCTTTTCACCGGACCAAACCTCCGAGTTGAAGAGGAATCTCTTTGCCACCTGATTGCCGACCAAACGCGGAAGCAACCAAGTCATCCCCCCATCAGGAGAAAGTCCGAGACGGAAGAACGCGGAGGCTAGCTTTGCCTGGGGTATACAGACCCGGTAGTCGGAGGCCAATGCCAAGCCGAAGCCACCACCAGCAACCGATCCGTTTATTGCGCAAACGAAGACTGTCTCCGAGGTTCTCATTCTCAATAGCAGAGGATGCAGTTTGTCAGTCATCTCTTGGACTCTGTCACCAATCTCTCCGGTCTCAATTCCATTGGAGAAATCGTCAATGTTACCCCCTGCAGAGAAAAATCGCCCTGAACCGGTAATCACCACTGATCTGCATGATGGGTCGATCATGAGTTCATCTAATGATGAAAGGAGGGACTCAAAGTTGGCCGGAGCAAATGTGTCTGAGGAAGCATCGGGAGATAGTGTCACCAACCCAACCCCTCCCTCCAGCATGTCGGTAGAAACTGGCATGGCACTCGGGCAGGGCACACTCTATTGAATTTGCATGAATATCATAAGATGACGCAGTTTGGGTAAGACATGCACGAACGCCAGCACCTCTACATCAATGGATCTTGGATCGAACCGAATGGCGAGGGCACCATTGAAGTGGTCAATCCGGCTACGGAGCAAATCATTGGATCGGTCCCAGTAGGCAACGAGTCGGATGCAAACGCTGCTGTAGAAGCCGCAAGGGCTGCCTTCACTAATTGGTCCGCATCAACAGTGGAGGAGAGAACAAATTACCTCAATCTGCTTTCCTCGGCGATAAAGGACAGAGGGGAAGAAATAGCCGAATTAATCACCTCAGAGGTAGGAACTCCGATTGAGTACTCCCGTATGGCGATGGTCGGGACTCCCAGGGTAGTCTCAAGGTCATATGCCAAGATTCTCGACGGTTATGTCTGGGAGGAGGAGGTCAGGAACTCAATCGTAGTGAAGGAGGCAATAGGAGTAGTAGCAATGATCACTCCGTGGAACTTCCCCCTGCACCAGATTATTGGAAAGGTCGCTCCTGCGATTGCGGCTGGGTGCACAATGGTGCTGAAGCCTTCCAAGGAAGCACCTCTGAATGCATTTGTCCTAGCAGACATTCTGGACGAAATCGACCTTCCGAAGGGAGTCTTCAATCTGATTTCTGGGCATGGCAGGGAAATTGGGGAGACTCTGGCTAGTCATGCCGAAGTGGACATGGTTAGCTTCACTGGTTCGACTAATGCTGGCATCAGGGTGTCCGAGTTAGCAGCACCTAGCGTGAAGAGGGTGACGTTGGAGCTTGGAGGGAAGAGTGCGAACATCATTCTTGACGACGCCGACATACCAAGAGCCGCCTCTTCGGCAATCTACTCCTGCTTCGGCAACTCCGGGCAAGAGTGCTCGGCACTGACGAGGTTGTTGGTTCCAGAAGATTCCAGAGAAGAGGTAGTTGATATCATCGCAAGCAAGATTGGCCGCTACACGGTTGGGGATCCAATGGATGGAACCAGCAAGTGCGGGCCGCTAGTCTCAAAAAAGCAGCAAGAGAGTGTTTCCACATACATCTCAACAGGTATTGACGAGGGTGCCACTTTAGTCGCCGGCGGAGAGGGGATGCCAGACGGATTGGATTCAGGCTTCTACGTGAAACCA
>CBFIAW010000004.1:8549-40277 GCA_965660655.1 Candidatus Thalassarchaeaceae archaeon
AACCACCCGTCTTGGCCGATGTGACTTCAGAAATGACTATCTTCAGAGAGGAGATTTTCGGACCTGTCCTCTGCATAACCACATACTCCAACGAAGAGGAGGCTATCGAACTAGCCAACGACTCAGAATATGGACTCTCGGGAGGGGTTTGGTCTGGAGACGAAGAGAGGGGGATGGAGGTCGCTAGAAAGTTGAGGACTGGTCAAGTCAGCATCAATGGCGGTGCGTTCAATGTTTCAGCCCCTTTCGGCGGCTACAAGAAATCTGGACTGGGGAGAGAATTGGGGGTTCATGGGATGGAAGAGTTCCTCGAGACGAAGTCAATTCAGCGTTAGGTGATTCGATGGTAGTCCCAAGACTCCTAATCATCGTGGGAACTAGCGGTGTGGGAAAATCGACCATGTCTGCAAAACTTGCTTCTTCCCTCGAATTCAGCAAAGTTGCCTCCACGGATACGGTGAGAGAGGTCCTCAGGACACAACTCACATCTTTGGAAAGACCATCACTACACAGATCTTCATTTGAGTCGGCTGGTAGTTCAGCAGTTGAGGACTGGAAGGAGACCGTCGGAGCGGTGTCCGAGGGAGTGCAGGCAGTAATCGGAAGAGCACTCGAGAAGGGAGGTGACCTGCTTCTCGAGGGAGTGCATTATTTCCCAAACAAGCAGATAATTGACGAATGGCGCGATGCTGGAGGAATAGCCACAGGCGTGGTCCTCTACGTCACTAGCGAGAGTATGCACAGAGGGATGATAGCTAACCGAGAGAAGCACAATGGGAAACAAGTAGATCATTACTTGGGCAACTTGGATAGAATCAGGGGCATCCAAGAAGATCTGGTTGTTTCTGGTTCTCAGTCAGAATGGCTACTCATCGACCCTACAAAGGAAAGCGGTGCGGTTGGAATAATCTCCAATAGTCTCAGTTGAGCGAATCTAGCGTCCGACCCAATCTGCTTCAGATCGTTCCAAGAATGATCGAACACCAATTTCCTTGTCCTCAGTGTCGAACAAAGCTACGAACTCTGAGCGTTCCATTAGAATCCCTTCGGAGAAGGGGAGTTCCAACGCGCCTCGGACTACGCGCTTTGCGACCTTTGTTGTGTATGGGGACTTACGAGAGATCTCCTCTGCTAGATTCATGGTTTCGGATTCTAGATCTTCTGAGGGGACCATCCTGTTGACAATTCCCATTTTAAGGGCATCCTCTGCCTTTACCATCCCTCCCGAAAGGACAATCTCCATGGTTCTGCCATAACCAATTAGCCTGCAGAGCCTCTGGGTACCGCCACCACCTGGAATCAGGCCAAGATTGATCTCGGGCTGTCCGAATGTGGACCTATCTGATGCAATGCGAATGTCACAGGAGAGGGCTAGCTCAGTACCCCCTCCAAGTGCGAATCCATCAACCATAGCGATAGTTGGTTTGGAGATGCCCCAAACCGCCTCCCAAGCGTTATCCTCGAAGAATGGGCGGACGTCATCGGAGTCCTTACCTGCGAACTCCGAGATATCCGCCCCCGCTGCGAACGCAGGTGGCTTCGGCCTCTTGCCCTCATCTGGTTCGAGGGGAGGGGAGCCTCGAATGACCACGCATCGGACCGAGTCGTCGGCGTTTGCTCTTGCAGCAGCCTCCTTAATTGCCCTGTGCGAGTCTGAATTTAGCGCATTGAGCTTATCGGGCCTATTGAGGGACCAAACTGAGATCACCCCTCCCTCGGGGCTGGAGCCTTCGACATTGAAGTCCTCGACAGTCAACACATCGTCCGTCATGTTACGCCGAGCGAGGCACGTCGCTTCAACATATCACAGAGCTAGTCCTCCGGCCCAATGGGAGGAGGAAGGTCTGGCAAGGGAAGGGGTGGTATTGGCATCCCAGAAGTAGGGAGTGGCGGAATCGAATCAACTGCTGGGGCTTCAATCATTTCTTCTTCAGAAGGGGTTGGGGCGGACCTGGGGACGTTCAACGAAACCCTGACCTTCAGAACTCTCTCATCGTCAATCCTCACATAAGAAATTCCCTGAGGTATGGATGGGTCTGGTTCCTCTGGCTCGAAAAGGACCGCTAAACCATGACCCGGGATACTTGTGAGAGTGGAAAGATCCTCTCCATCCTCAACATTAGTCCACTTTCTGGCTTCATCAGCTACTCGCTTGGACATTTCTAGCCGCCTTTCACGATGTAGCCTCTCTCTGAAGATTTCCCTCCTCCCTCTCTGCTGGGCGAGGTACTGGTCGACCTCGGCTTCGGCTTGGAGCTCGGGGTCCGATTTAGCGATGTGGACTCTGGCCATCCCTTCAACATCTTCATCGGGTACGACTGGGATTTGAATGGAATCGAGTGAAACGCCAGGAGATTGGGTTGGAAGAGTATCGGGAATCACTGGTTCAGGATGATCTGAGAATTTCTTCCTACCCCTACTCCTTCGAATCTTTGAGTCGCGAACCTCTGAAATGCTCTCCTCAGAGTGAACCGGAGGTGGGAGCTCTATGTCCCCAAAATCCGACTCTTGATCGGTGAAAACTGGGGAGGACTTCTTGGCTAGAGGGATTGGTCTCCTTCCAGTGAAAAGAATAGTTGAGACCATTAGCAGAATCAAAACTGCCCCTGCGGCCTGCATAATCAGTCCCTCCGGGACAATAAAAACGAGATAAATGGGGATTGAAACAATGCTCATTACGATCAGAAGGAGCCTAGTTGCCGTAACCATTCTAGTGCGGCACGGAGGAGTGCTTCTATTCACTTTGACGGGGGATTAAGTAGTTCTGAGACCGCCTTCAGAGCCTTACCCCTGTGTGAGATGGATGATTTCTCGATAGAAGACATCTCTCCACACGTTCTTCCATCGCCATCCTCTGGGATGAAAATTGGATCGTATCCAAAACCCATGTCTCCAGAAATCTGCTCGGAGATCTTACCTCGGCAGATTCCAGTTTCTGTAACAGTATTTCCTTCAATGGAGATCGCTGCAATGGCCCTGAACTCTGCCCCTCTTTCGGACTCTGCTGACATTAACTGCATAATTCCAGACAGGCCGATAGTACTCTCGACATATGAGGAGTAGGGGCCCGGAAACCCTCCAAGAGCGTCGATGAAAAGTCCTGAGTCCTCGACCAGAATAATCGAATCCTCTAGTTTCGTCCCCATCACCAACTCTCTCGCCTGCTCAATCTTTGAAAGTGCCACTTCCACTATTCCTTCTGCCTGGGGCTCAATTAATTCTGGAGGCTTTCCTTGGATCAGCAATGGCTCAACTTCATGCCCCAGAGGAGCAAGTATTGCAGCTGCCTCTGAAATCTTGTGTTCGTTGCCAGTAGCGAATAGAATGCGCATATTGTCAACCCTAACCGTGATATCTGACTCTTCCTGCTATCTTTCGGAATCTGTCCACTACATTTTCTGCAGTCTCTGAACCATTGTTGGGCACCTCAGCATCTAGGTACCCTTCGCAGACCTTGTCAATAGCGTCAGCAATGGTCGAATGACTTGCTCCCAGACACTCTCTCAGTACCTGGAGGTCGAGACCCATATGCTCCAATTCCGGCGACATTCTAGACAAACCAAAGTCAATGAGGTGAAGTGCACCGGAAGTGGTTGCCATGACATTGTGCGTGGTCAGATCGCCATGCGAGATTCCAATCTCATGAAGTCTTCGAATTAATCCGCCGAGAGAGAGGAGTTCTTCTTCGGAAGCATCGTCGGACTTGAGCAAGTCGTGAAGAGTCCTTCCTTCTATCCTAGACAGAAGCATGGATGACTTTCGCTGATCTAGGAACATGAGTTTCGGGGAAGGGAATCCTGCTGAAGAAAGTCGGGACAGTATCCTCGCCTCAGCCGCCAGCCTTTGCCTCGTTAGTCTGCGATCGAGATCGGGATGCCTGTAACCTCTTGCTCTACGAGACTTCAGTACTGCTTTCTTTCCTAGCCAAGAGCCGCTAGTTACAGTGGCCTCGGCCCCCTCATGGAGAAAAAATTCAGGCTTCCACATTGGAATCCCCCCCTCTCGCCATGCAAATCCGATGCTAGATGACTTGAAAGCGGTTGCACTCGGACGATTGTCTGGCTGACATGGTTCTAGACATGCCCTCCGCCCCGGTTCCGAGAGTATTCTTGGGTAATTTCGGTTACTCTGAATTGGAGATAGACAAGGAAGCAGTAAGACTGCAATATGCGATTAAGCAGCCCATGCGATGGAGCATGGAGGTATGCAGATCACTAGCGCCTCTAACGCTTGAGATCAATCGTCTAAAGAAGGAAAGGGACGTGTTCCTGATTGCGCATTCATATCAGACACCGGACATCACCTATGGCGTAGCCGACTCTGTTGCTGATAGTTATGCTCTTTCCAAGGAGGCCAGGGACGCACCACAACAGACGATACTCTTCTCTAGCGTTCGATTCATGGCAGAGACAGCGAAGATCGTCAGCCCTAACAAGACTGTGCTGCATCCTTCCCCGGATGCTGGTTGCTCACTAAGTGACAGCATTGGGGCCGAAGACGTGATCAGGATGAAGGAGGACAATCCGGGAGTTCCCGTCGTTTGCTACATCAACACTAGTGCAGCAGTAAAGGCCGAGTGTGATGTATGCGTGACCAGTAGCAATTACCTTAGAATTTGTGAGAGATTGCCGGGTGAAAAGCTAATCTTCGTACCTGACAAATTTATGGGGAGGCACTTGCAGAATTCACTCAGAGGCAAGAAGGAAGTAATTCTCTATGATGGAGAATGCGAGGTTCATGCAGAGTTCACGGGACCGAAAATAAGGAACTGGAAGAAGGGCATGTCCGAGAATGGAGTTGATCTGATGGTGCTAAGTCATCCGGAATGTGATTCTGAGGTTCTCGACGAGAGCGACTTCGTTGGAAGCAGCGAGTTGTTGATCAATGAGGCGATTCGTCTAGCCAGCATAGGTAAGAAGGACATGATGCTGATTACAGAATGCGGAACGGCCGACAGAGTCCTAGCTGAGACTGAAGATACCCTGAATTTGATGGGGGCATGTGTGATGTGCAAACACATGAAGAAGACTCAGTTGGAGGACATACTTCAGGCACTAATCGACCCTTATCCAGAGCAGATTGTGGAGATCACCGGAGAAACACTCAGAAGGGCCTCGAAGAGCCTCGAAGAGATGTTCAGACTCGCTGAGTAAACTTCTCGGCGCCGTAGGACTGGAGTGTCCACAAGAATATCAGTGGAATCATGGCCAAGATAGAAGCCTGGAGGAGTAAGGAGTTCCTTGGCTCGATGGTATCGGTGAACGAGAATAGCTTCAGTTCCTTCTCGCCATTTTCATTGAGGTCTATCCAGGCTAATCTCTCAAGCAATATCTGAGGCTGCGCCTGATCCACTTCTTCGTCAAATGTGTATTGCTTGGTCTCACCGGATTCCAATTCGTGAACGTAGACATCGTTGTTCCTCTCAGAAGAACTTGCAGTTGAGATGATGTCATCTCTCGTTACCTGGAGGAAAGCGACCCTCCCCTCTCCGATACTAGGTGATGAAGAGTCCCAACGTGGATTAGAAATCAGAGTCTGATTGATAGAAAGCGTATCGACTAGGATAGTTCTGTTGAATGGGCCTACATCGACTGTTGCGACGAGCCAATTCGACTCCATCACAAGCCCAACTATCGAAGAATTCTGGAAATCTAGGGAAGTCCCCGAGTTCAGAATTGAATCTTCGATTCGATTTGATGATCTGGGGTCGAGAAGAATAGAAATAGTGAGGTCAGATTCAATGGAAGTAATATTCACGAGTGGCCCTGCTTCAGAGGTTTTTGAAATTGCCACAAGGGACCCTGATGATGCAATCACCGAAGAGTTGGCATCCAAGTCAACAATCCTAATTGACTGATCCGACGTGTCAATTAGTCGCAGACTCTGAGGAGAGAGTATTGCGAGATGCTTACTCCCATTTGAGTCGGTCGGAATTGCAATGTCGACAATTGGTTCATCTGAGTTCTCAATGAAAATAGGCTGCAGGACTCCTGACTCTTGGTTATGCTCAAAATAGTTGGTTCTGGATTCATCGAAAACTACGAAATTATCTCCTGAGGAAACCACACTGGGTGCGTTTGCCCAAGGGCTTCCTCCAACAGTCCGGTTGGTCTCTGAAGTCACATTTCCTGCGGTAATTGTCACCTCTCCTTCCGACTCTTCTACCCAGACCAGCCACTCTCCGGAACCGGAAGCAGATGTGGGAGAATCGGCCTCGATGGATATCTTCTGGTGCGTTACGTCCCAAAGTAATACTGAGCCGGTCAAAATCATGAGTGCGAGGATGAGTGCACCGGTCTGATTCTTCCCGGGTTCCCTTACAGGGTCGATAGTACCGAGTAAAGAGCGTAGGGTTCGCTTCATGGAGCCGCTTGGATCTTCAAGAGTCCTGGCTAACCTTCTGGTGAAAAGTCGCTCGTCTGCGATCCTCCAAATTGGTTCATGCGTTCTCGCAGTGATATTAACTGCCAAGATTGCAACCATCATCCCACCAATTATGTCGACGAACCAGTGAATTCCCAGGTAGACGATTGAAACCGAAGTCAATGCGATGAAGGATATCAGGAAGATTCGGAACCTCTTCCATCTACCGTCCTCGTCCCACCTATGCATGGAAAGCCAAATTGCGAACGGTAGACCGATGTGAAGACTCGGCATCCCATTGGTAAAGGGGTCAATCCGATTGAACCAATTATGAATCTCTGGAGTGAGGTCGTATGCAATTGTCTCCATCCCGCCGACATAGTTGCCAGTCACCTTGACGTTGAGGAACAAGTAGAACGGTATCGCCAGTATGTATACCCAGAACATCGAAAGGGACACTCTGTCGGCCATGTGCCTGTCATCGAAGTAGATTGGATAGACGAATGAGGCAAATGTTGCAGTCATGAATCCCATGACATAGAAATGAGTCATGAAAACGTCCAGAAAGTCGTTCCTAAGTCCTTCTTGAACCCAAAGGACTGTGTCCCCCTCGATTGCATACACTAGGAAGGTCATGTCTAGTTGGGTGTTCACCATCAATACCCTATCGAGACTATCAAACAGATCCTTCCAGAGGTAGACCGAAAAGACGACGATCATGTGTGCCCAGTATCGTCTGAACATGTCGATGAAGCCGTCTGCACTGATTTTTGCATAGGGTGGTTTGAAAATTGGAATCATTGCTATGCTAATCAGAATAGCTCCAGTCACCCAAGTGATGTAGATGCCTGTTTCAGCAACCATTACGACCTTGTGGGGATGAGGCTATGTCATCAAGCCAACGCAAAGATGGGGCATCAGATTATCCTTAGAGTACGCTGAGAGCCTTTGTCAAGTTGCTCTTCGACCATTTTCACGATTGATTCGAAAGCCCTTGCCGTTTCCCCTTCTGGTTCGGCAATAATTCTGTGCACCCCATCGTCACCGCCCCTGACAATTCCGGGATCGAAGGGGAGCGCACCTAGGAACGGAACCCCCATCTCTTTCGATGCTTCCTCTCCACCACCAGACTTGAAGACGTCAAGGGTAATTTCCCACTTGCCCTCTCCGTCAGACTGGCATTCGATAGGAACCCCTCCAGGGCCCATTACAGAAATACTCGAGTTGGGCGTAGATGTCCCTCTCAGAGTGTATCCGCTCATGTTCTCAACAACCCCGAGAACAGGTACGGAAATTGTTTTGGCGAAATTAATGGATTTACGGCTATCGAGGAGCGCGACCTCTTGGGGGGTCGTAACTATTACGACTCCATCAATTCCTGGGAGGCTCTGGCTCACAGTAAGAGGCTCGTCGCTTGTTCCCGGTGGGAAGTCAATAATCAGAGCGTCCAACTCTCCCCATGCGACGTCACCTATGAATTGCTGAATTGCACCCAACTTTATCGGTCCACGCCAAATTACTGGCTTGTCTGGATCCTCAAGTAAGAATGCCATCGAGATGACCTTCAGACCGTTTGGACCGTCAGCAGGATGTATCTGCCCGTCCTCAACGTTTAGATCGGCTTCCTCTAGACCCAACATCTTTGGGACGTTAGGGCCGGTGATATCGATATCCATCAGACCGATCTTCTTTCCCTGACGAGCCAGAGACAGAGCCAATCCAGTGGCCACTGTTGATTTTCCTACTCCGCCTTTACCTGAGAGGACCATGATCTTGTGCTTAATCTGCTCGTCCATCTTGCTGATCCTCATCTTCCTCTGCATCTGCTGGTATGCCTGCTCCATCTGAGCCCTCTGCTCATTGGAGGCATCCGAATTAGGAGATTCAGGGGGATCCCCACCTGCACGATGGTGCGATACTGGAGAGTCAGTCATATTACTCCGTTTGATATGGCACTATTGAAACCTATTCTGAGTGAATTCTTCCTAATGACAGTATTGTGATTGTTTAATTAGACACCCTCCCGCACAAGAGTTGCGTGCATCTCTTATTCGTTTGCGTAGGCAATACCTGTCGGAGCCAGATGGCTGAGGCTATTGCAAGAGACCTTGGCCATCATGCTGCTTCTGCCGGAACCCATCCACCGGGGTCCGGAGGGATTGCCAAGAATGCGATAGAAGTGCTTGAGGAAATTGGGATTGAGGCAAGTGACCTTCGTCCGAAATCAGTAGAATCGGTTTACTCCAGGGATTACGATATGATAATCAGCATGGGATGCGGTGTTAGCTGCCCTTCCCTGCCAATAGACGAAGACTGGGGTTTGGAAGACCCCTTCGGAGGGGAAAAAGAAGTTTACAGAAAAACACGAGACACGATACAGATGCTGGTCTCTAAACTCGTCGAGTCAAATACCGACGCTTAGAAAAGCCAATCTGGTTTGCAAAAGACTACGCGAGTGTAGTGTAGCGGTTATCACCCCACGTTGCCAACGTGGGAACCCGGGTTCAAATCCCGGCACTCGCACCATTACTACTCGAGTTCCGAGTTCCTGACGATGTGGACGAATGTACCCACCCCAATGGAAATCAGAGCAAACATGGAAACCAGAATTATCTCCGTGGAATTGTCCGAAACCCATGACTGGCCTGATGAACCGGACTCTGACTTGAGTATGGTGATATTATGCGACTGTTCTGAAACCGGAGTGGATGATAGGAACACATCTGTTGCTCGAATCATTAGGGACATCTCACCCTCGCTCAACGATGATCTGGCAGAGAATGAGAGGGAGAAAATCCCATCTTGAGCAACTCTGTCAGGCCCACTTCCATCATCAACCATCAACAGCCATGATTCGGAATTTCCAATTGGGGCCAATCGGCCTATCTTTGCTTGGGCTGATGATATTCCATCATAATCTTGGATTGTAACCTCCATCGTATAATTCACCTGACCGCCTGATTCCAAGGAGGTTACTTGGGTTACCTCGACACCATCCTTGAGGAAAGTTAGATTGGAGATCGAAGGAGGTTGGTTCTCGATCAGGACCTTCTCGGCCTGATGTCCGGGGATGCTGGAATGGACGCTCCCAATCAGAGTAGTCGTGATGGAAGCTCCTTCCTTATCTTCGAGAAGAATCGGGATGTTCTGCCTTCCTGGGGACATGCTCGGGGGGACTTCAAAGATGCCGGCCCACGCCTCTATAGTATCAGTCCGTTGCTCGCCTGCAAACTGCCAATTCCAGTCCTCCTGTCCAGTATGACTCAATGGGACCAGAGTACCTCCCATTGACTGCAAGTTCACTGATACTGACTTGATCCCATGGCCATCGTATGCCCCTATATTTACTTGGATATTCTCGCCCCTGAATGTGATATCCGGTGAGAAGTCGGCGTACAGCACTCTGGGAGGGGAGTTTGCTACCCATATACTGGCTTCCTGCTGAATAGAAACCCAGTAATCCTCCATTATGACGGAGATTGGGAGGTCTCCGTTCTGAAGCCCGTTGTGGACAATTCGAGCTGTCCAAACGTCATCGTGAATCACCAGGTCCCCCTGCAGGCCTGAATCGGAAAGGTCAACGATGCCGAGACCTACTGAGGACAGGTCTACGCTAACCGACTTGGTATCCGTGTCGACATCATTCACCAATACTTCGAGGTGTGCCACTCCTCCCTCGGTTGATATGGAGGATTCACGGAACCTTACCGAGGAGCCCTGGCCCTCTGAGAGTGAAGGGGGCGTGTTCTCATCAAATGTGACTATAGATGGGGAAAGGATCCTATCCATTCTCTGGTTCTCGATGAATGAGACTTCCGAGTTTTCTCCGACATCTATGCTGACTAGCCTGTTAATTTCATTCAGAAGTCCCGATAGTGGGCCTTCGTTGATGATGCTTCCATTTGCCGAACTAATTTCTCCAAAGGATCCTTCCCATTCAGCTACCGAGACGTCGTGCCCATCTATCGAATAGAAGTTGATTCCGGATACAGTTACCTCCAGAATCATGGCCATGTTTCCAATCAGAGGGAATGAGTCACCGGTGGATAGAATCTGAGGGCATACTCCTGTCTCCCTGGAGATGTGATTGGAGAAAATCGAACTGGCCTCCGGGGCTTCGAGATTCTGAATTATCGGAGAGTTTTCGGGGAATTCGTCCTCCGTAGAGCCATTGTCTTCTACGAATGTATAGCGAATTGTTCGGTTTAGCCAGTCATCCTGGGGGACTACATACTCGTATGTCAGATTGTGCTCTGCCCCCCACTCCTGATCAATCGGCCCAAAAGGAGTGGCAGAGACATTGAGCCAGAACTCGTTTCTTATTTTGTCTGCCTCGAAGGGGACTCCAGTTGCATTCTCGTAGACTCCTGATTCAATAATCTGGCGCACTAAACCAAAGGTCCCCTCTGCATCACCATCATACGTTCCATCTACAATGATTGTTTCGGAAACCGTTTCTCCGCCCTCTGATTGGAAATGAATCAATGGTATCGTCCCGTTGACTTCTATGTACGGAGACTCCTCAGAAGCAATGAAATCGAACTGTCCGCTTCCATATATCCTTGAGTACTGATCCGTTCGGATGCCCTCTTCCCATTTCTCTCTGAAAATGAGTTCGTCGAGTTCGAATGAGAAGAACTCCCCCGCGGCAGAAATTCTCGCTGAGGCGTTTGCCTCCACCTGAAGATCCTGCAATCTGCGGAATCCGTCCTCGTCCCATGTCTCGAAGTACAGTAAAAAGACCTCACCGTAAACCCCTCCTGAGCTCTCGTTATCACCCCCGTTGATCGAAATCCACCCGTCCCCCTCGAACATCATCCTCTCGGTGACTTTGCCATCTTGGTACGATCTGAGGACGTAAGCGTCGTTTACATCGGCATTGATGGTCGCTCCCTCGTCGCCGTCATCAGTATTGATGGCAAGACCTCCTGAGCCAATCATCTCGAAATCCTGCCTCATCAGTTCTGTCCCGTCGTACGACTCATTGAGCCAAATCCTATCCAGTTCGAGATCTATCAATGCGCCTTCTGATTCATTTGACATGTCGAGTAAAAGGGTCCCATTTCCAAGCTCGTTTGACTCCAACATGCTGCCTGTTCTCTTTTGCCAGCCCCGTCCGTCAAAGGTGATTCCTTGTTCGTTCCCTTCCATCCCCGATAAGGACCAATGAGTCTCCCTAGTGACCTCGTGATCAGATATTGGTTGGTTCCAATTTGTGATATTTAGAGATCGGCTGCAAGAAGATTCGGCAGATTGGACGGATATTGAAATCGAATCTCCGAATTGTGGATTTTCTTCTAGGATGATGTCTATTTCCCCACCAGCGACAAAGACGGAGGTGTTTGCTACCGAAATCCCCGAACCCTCCCTTAAGTGATGTATGGTAGTATTGACGTCTGTTGGGGACGAACCATTGGAGTAAGGTGGATCGAAAACTACCCTATATCTGTGAATCAACGAGATCTCCGAGTCGCCTTCATCGGACCACTGCCACTGCTGCCCCCAGTCAGCGAGTATTTCGCAACTTGTTGACTGGTTCTCTTGAGCCAAGGCAAGAGAAGATGGTATGCACATGGCCAGCATGGATAGCACGGCAAATACCGACAATCCTCTGGTCATGAACGACTCCACACGCTGGGGCATTTCAAACAATTGCCGACATGCTGATTCGAATTACTAGAACAGGGGCTCTTCGTAGTCGTCGTCGACCCCTGACCTCTCTCTCCAGAGGCCGGCGGGCATCCCGTCATAGATGTCAGCATAGGGGTCATCGTCACCCTTGTTCTTCTCATTCTGAATAGCCAGATTCGCGAAGTTCTCCGCGTTTGGTTTGAATTTCCAATAATGAATTCGCCATTCCCTACCATCCCAAAGAGTAGTCTCCTCTGACTCAGTCGTAAGCAGGTCATAGTCCTGTAATTGGTAGAACATGTTTCTATCCGTTGGTTCGAGGGCATTATCGATGATTCTATTGGAGAAGCCGAAAAAGCCCAAAGCGTGTTCCGCGATGGACTCAGCCACATGAGTCTCCATGCTGGTGTCTACCTTGCTCTTGATTGCCTGAGTCAGTTGCGCCAAGGTCAGTCCCATCTTCCCACCGGGCTTCGTTAGATGCCGAGGTTATATCAAACATCTTGCTAATTGTTCTGATTCTCTGGTCCCGACCACCCGAAGCGGTTAATCTTGACGCGCTTCTCGAATACTCATGGAAGATTCCGATTCCACTACTTTCCTAGGCCTCAAGGAATCTGATTCTGGGCCATGGGACGTCGTGATTTTACAAATTCCTCTGGAGATGACTTCCAGCTATGGAGAGGGGGCCCGGTATGGTCCAAAGGCATGTATTGAGGCTAGCTCCCAGGTCGAGCTCTATGACCCCATACTTTCGGAGGATCTCCCGTGCGGAGCGGCGATTCATACTGCAGAGCCGTGGGCATCGGATGCCCCTAGCCTAAGGGAACAGTTGGACTCAATCAGGGAGTATGTCGGGGCATGGGTAGTTGATGGTCAATTCCCCCTAGTTCTTGGAGGGGAGCATGGTATCCTTCTTCCAATCGTGGAGTCGCTTTCCGAACATCATCTGTTATCTGATCTCTCTGAGCTTACAATCGTACAGGTTGATGCTCATGCAGACCTGAGGGACGAGTTGAACGGAGAGAAGTTCTCACATGGAACCGTGATCCGTAGGGCTCTTGATCTAGGGGTGGGGAGAGTAATCCAGATTGGAGTCAGGGCTTTCAGCCTCGAAGAGGAAGCCTTGATGGGGTCCGAAGAGAGGATTCAGACGTGGTTTGCAAAGAGTCTCCTTGCCGTTTCTGACGGCAATTCGGAGTGGGAGAGGATGATGAGCAGTCTTTCAGAGGTAACAGGACCAGTTTGGCTGACCTTCGATGTGGATGGTTTGGATGGTTCCTTAGTCCCTTCAACGGGAACCCCGGTCCCTGGTGGATTGAGTCATTGGGGCTCGGTTGAAATCATCGAGAGGCTTTTCTCATCGGAGAAATGCGAAGTAATCGGTGCCGATGTCAACGAGATTGTCCCTGGCACAGAGGGAAACCTGACCCAGTTCAGCGCAGCACTGATCGCTACAAAGATGGTATCGTGCTACATCGCTAAATCTTTGAACAGAAAGGGAGAATGATTGTAGCGTATGACGCTAGAGCGGCGCTATGCGCCGCTTACTAGCAGCCTTAGTCCTTGCTTCGTTGACCGTTGCATCGACATCGCCAATGGTTGCTGCCCAGGTGGGTCAGCCGGACATTGTTCAGGAGCATTGGTACCACTCATATGCCACGCTCACACTTGATGTGAACGAATGGGCAGACGATTATCCAGAGATTGTGGATTTGATCGTCGCAGGGCAAACCGAGCTTGGCAGGAACCTCTGGGTCTTGCGTATTTCAGACTGGAGTGAGGAGAACAAGCCCGATGGAACGGAGAAAGACGTGGTGTACATTGATGGGGGGCATCATGGAAATGAGCACCTGGGTACTGAGCTTGCATTCCTGACTGCTGAGTTCTACATCGAGGGATGGGCAGCCGGGGACCAGGAAGCAATTGACGTACTTACTACTACGGAACTGCACATTCTAATCATGCTCAATGCGGATGGGAACGACATTGACACGCGTTGGAATATCAACCAAGTAGACTTGAATCGGAATTATGACCATTACTGGAATAACTGCCCTCCGAATAATCCTACTCAGCCGGGAAGTGGCCCTTTCAGTGAGTCTGAAACTCTAGCAAATTCCATCTACATGAACACAGTTGTCCCTGATGCCGACCTATACGTCACGATGCATACTGGGGTTTGGATAATGTTGTACCCATGGGGGAGATGGCCAGAACAACCCTCGGACTGGGAGCTTTTCCATTTCATCAGAGATGATGTCAATTCAAACATCTCAGAAATCCCAATTCGCAATGCGAATCAAGGCCTGTATCCGAACTGTGGAACTAGTCGTGACTATGGGTACGGCGTGATGGGCTTTCCCACTTTTACCTTCGAGACCGATGACGAGCAGTGGTTGTTGGGAACCATAGAGGCATTGTCAGATAGGCTTGGAGAAGAATTGGACGTGATGAGGTACCTGATAGAGAATGTCTGGTATTGGAGAGCTCGGCTTGTTGTCGATTCACTGGTGGTGGATAACGGGGAAGTGCATGTCAACGTATCCAACCTAGGGCGATCTAGTACGGCGAATGCCACTCTAACCTACGTAACGGGAGAAGGGGAAACTTGGCTACCGAGTGGGTCTGATCCTGGAGAATCACCTTGCGATAGTGAGGAAACAGGGTACAACTACTCCTCCCCTGGATGCGGTTTTGGAGTGAATGCCACAAATAGTACCAAGGTTACCCTTGATTTCGGAAACGCGCCCATTTCTAGTACCGAGGGGCAGTTCTTCCTATTCTACCAAAAGAGGGTTATCGATGCGTCGACTTGGGTTTCGGAACCAGTTAACGAATCTGTGGTCGAGTTCGATAATCGGATCGAGGGAACACTGTCCTCTCCATCCGTATTTCTCAGCATAGTCTGTGTTTTTTTGGCTGCATTTAAGAATAGAGAGGAGAACTAATCTCGCAAATTCTTATTCTTCACTGAAATGGTTATTTTTCAGTGGAATTGTTTGTAAACTGACCACTAATGGGATAGTTGGGACTATTTATGGAAATAAGCAATGGTGAATTTACGGAATTGGGGGCGCAGCTAGTTCTGCCCCTCTTCGAAGGAAGCGACAAGCCGCCAAACAACTCCCTCAGTGGCCTTAGCAGGAGTCAGAGGGGCCTCGTCAGGGATGCACTGGCCTCCGGTGGCTTCGATGGCAAGAAGGGAAAGAGGATGACGCTGTGGACGCCTGGTTGCAACATTATCCTGGTTGGGATGGGGGCCAAGGAATCACTAGGCCACAAGAGGTCCAGGAACACGGGTGCGAGGTTGATTGCATCCATGTCCAAGAAGAAGGGGCTTGATGTCACGGTCAGATTCACTTCCGGCTGGCCTTCCAAGCGAATGATAGACTTCGCAGAGGGGATGATGCTCCGTGATTACGAGTTCCTCTCGCACCAGGAGATCCCAGATGACCACATCGGGGACTCTTGGAGAGTCGAGTTCCAAGCTAGCAGCAGGCATCAAGAGAGACTCTCGGAAGGCCTTAGCATTACTCACTCGATCGTTGGAGGGGTTCACCTGGCACGAGACCTGGGCAACGAGCCAGCCAACGTCCTCTACCCCATGGAGTATGCCAGAAGGGCTGTGGAATGGTCCAAGGGGAAGGACGATGTAGAGGTCGAAGTATACGACTGGGACAAACTGCAGGAACTGGGGATGGGTGGCCTCATCAACGTAGGCAAGGGCAGCGAGAGAAAGCCATGCATGGTTCTCTTCACGTTGAATCCAGATTCCGATGAAGGGATTCAGAGGCCCTGCATCGTTGGAAAGGGGATTACCTTCGATACAGGAGGAATCTCGATCAAGCCAACCGGAGGGATGTGGGACATGAAGTACGACATGTGCGGTGCTGCGACGGTCTTCGGACTGATGGACGCTCTCCAATCGACTCGTTATGAGCGGAGAGTGAACGGTATTGCCTGTCTCGCTGAGAACATGCCAGGTTCTGGAGCCTATCGACCGGGCGACGTTTTCAAAACATACTCCGGGAAGACAATCGAGGTCTTCAGCACAGATGCCGAAGGGAGAAATGTGCTTTCCGATGGACTATGGAAGGCCGGTGAGATGGATCCGGAGTACATCGTAGACCTAGCAACTCTGACGGGTGCAGTGGTGACTGCCCTAGGAAATCAAATCTCTGGCATGTGGGCAAACGAAGAGGGGATCGCCAAGCGACTCAAAGCCGCTTCTATGAGAAGTGGGGAGCCCGTCTGGAGGATGCCTCTGAATGCGCAGTTCCGCAAATACATGACTGATTCTGCCTTTGCCGATATCAGAAACGGTTCGATAGGAGGTCGTGCTGGATCTTCGAACACAGCTGCTTCATTCCTCGAGTTCTTCGTCCCCCACAGGGGGTTCGACGAAGAAGCTGGGAAGATTCCGTGGGTGCACCTGGACATTGCAGGGACGGCTTGGGGACCCGGTTCCAAGGCTCGATCTGAGGGGGCGAATCCACTCTTCCAGTACGGTACTTCTGGAGTTCATGTGAGGACTCTGCACAGGCTTATCACCGAAGAGTGATCAGTCTTGGTCCTCTTCATCCGAGTCGACGACCTCGAAGTCGGCGTCGACGACCCCATCGTCTCCGCCCTCTTCCTTATCCTCGGCCATCTCGGCTGCGGCTGCTTCGTAGAGCTTGGTAGAGATTGCATGCATCGACTGCTCCAGTTCGGCCATCTTTGCCTGGATTGCAGCCTCATCGATGTCATCCAATGGGATTGGAGTCTCGTCCTTGACTATCAGAGACTCGAGTTCATCTAGCTTCTCAATAACAGGCTTGGTATCATCCTCTGAGAGCTTCTCCTCATTTTCATCGATCATCTTCCTTGTCTGGTAGACTATACTGTCTGCTGAATTCCTCATCTCTACCTTTGACTTTCTCCTCTTGTCCTCGTCAGCGAACTTCTCCGCATCCTCAATCTTCTGCTTGATTTCGTCCTCTGACAGAGAGGTCTGGCTCTCTATCTTGATCGATTGCTCCGTCCCTGTTCCAAGATCCTTGGCTGAGACATCGACTATCCCGTTCGCATCGATATCGAATGTCACCTCAATCTGAGGAATGCCGCGTGGAGCTGCTGGGATCCCCATCAAGTGGAATCTCCCGAGAGTGATGTTGTCCTTGGCGAACTCCCTCTCCCCCTGCAATACGTGGATCTCGACTGCTGGCTGATTGTCTGCAGCGGTGGAGAATGTCTCTGACCTCCTTGAGGGGATGGTTGTGTTCCTCTCGATCATAGTGGTGGTAACTCCACCAAGTGTCTCAATCCCCAATGTGAGAGGTGTCACATCGAGTAGGAGAACATCGGTAACACCCTCGTCACCGACAATTATCCCTGCCTGAAGTGCGGCTCCCATGGCAACGGCCTCATCGGGGTTGATTCCCTTGAACGGAGCCTTTCCGACCTCCTTCTCGATGGCTTGCTGTACTGCTGGGCCTCTGGTTGAGCCTCCGACAAGCAAGACCTTGTCCACATCACCCTTCTTTATGCTTGCATCCTTCATGGCCTGGCGAGTCGGTGACATCGTCCTCTCGACCAAGGAGGAGGTTAGCTTCTCAAACTTCGAGCGGGAAAGTGACATGTCAAGATGCTCTGGCTGACCGTCTCTCATGGTAATGAATGGTAGATTTATCTGGGTTGATGGTGTTCCGGAAAGCTCGATCTTAGCCTTCTCTGCAGCTTCACGGATCCGGCTGATGGCCTGCAGATCCTTCTCGAGATCGATCCCAGTCGTCTTCTTGAACTCAGAGACTATCCAGCCCATTACAGCCTCGTCGAAGTCGTCTCCACCGAGCCTGTTGTCTCCACTGGTTGCTTTGACTTCGATCTGTGGTTGGCCATCGACTTGGTAAATCTCCAGGATGGACACATCGAAGGTCCCTCCACCGAGATCGTATACAAGAACGGTCTGATCCTCCTCCTTGTCCACACCATAGGCTAGTGCAGCTGCGGTTGGTTCGTTGATAATTCTTAGAACCTCTAGTCCTGCTATCCTGCCAGCGTCCTTCGTAGCCTTCCTCTGAGAGTCAGAGAAGTAGGCAGGACAAGTCACTACTGCTTGCTTCACCTCTGTGCCTAGGTACTCTTCGGCATCGGCCTTCAGCTTCTGGAGAATGAATGCAGAAATCTCCTGGGGAGAATAGGTGTCACCATCTATATCCTTAGTCCAATCTGTGCCCATTTCTCTCTTTACAGAGATGATTGTCCTCTCAGAGTTGGTTACTGCCTGTCTCTTGGCGGTGACGCCCACTAGGCGCTCCCCTTCCTTGGTGAATGCCACTACGCTGGGCGTAGTCCTGGAGCCCTCCGAGTTGGGGATGACTACTGCCTTCCCCCCTTCTATTGTCGCTACGCAACTGTTTGTCGTTCCTAAGTCAATTCCGATTACTGCAGATCCCATTTCCATTTCTCCTATTCTGTTTTCCAAACTACTTCAGTTCGAATGTGATGTCAAGAATACCGTTATTTATCTCCCATTGGAGATCACCTGATGATGCATTTGGGAGTACGAATGTTCTGAATGGCCTAATCTGATTAGTCCTAAGCATCTGTAGAACCTCCCCCTCCCCAGTAAGGCTCAACTCAAGGTTGTCAGGACCGAGATCATCGTACTTGGAAACGTCGATGGTCACGAACATCTGATTATCCTGGACGTACACGTCTTCCTCGGGAATCGAGTCGTCTTTCGATGTGTGCTGGCCTTCGTCTACATCGACTCTAACCTCAGATACCGAGGGCTTGATATGAATATCTACACCCATCTTCTTCAGAAACTCACCTAAACCCTGAGGTCCACTTAGCATAGACTCGAAGTTCTTCATGAGTTCCTCTGGATCGGAGTTTAGCCCTAGTTTGACTTCACTCATGGATACCTTCTCTGGATCTATTCCCATTTCCTCGAATTGACTTCTGACTTGTTTGATCATTGATTTCAGGGTTTTAACGTCGATGGGTATGCCCATTTGTTCGAACATCCTGACCATCTCATCCATGGCTTCCTCGTCGAAATCGTCCCAATTTTCTCCAGTCATGATATCACTAGTCAACCTTTAGTTGTATAGTGCGATGGATGGGTGGTATTTGAATGAAACGGATGTCCCTCGACGAGATTGTGTCAAATTACGTATGAGCGTATTGAAAAAAGAGGCCTGAGTGGGTAATCACAGAATGGTCGAATCTGATCACGATGTAGCTCTGGAAGATACAGACAGAA
This sequence comes from Candidatus Thalassarchaeaceae archaeon, assembly GCA_965660655.1. GTDB lineage: Archaea > Thermoplasmatota > Poseidoniia > Poseidoniales > Thalassarchaeaceae > UBA36. Next base: position 27,799 of record CBFIAW010000004.1, read on the forward strand.
TTCACGGAAGGACTGCTTTAGTCAACAACGTCAAGGCTGCTTCATCTCTTGCGGGGGCGATTCGTTCCACCCTGGGCCCGAAGGGGCTTGACAAGATGCTTGTTGACGGGGACGGTTCTGCTTTGGTTACAAACGATGGAGTCACGGTTCTGGAGAAGGCAAACGTAGAACACCCCACAGCGAGGCTACTTATCGATGCCTCTTCGTCTCAAGATAGAGCGGCACGAGATGGGACTACTACGACGGTTCTTCTTGTTGCGGAGATGTTGCAGAACGCTCTGGAGCTAGTGAGAATTGGAGTTCACCCCTCCATTATCGTAAATGGCTACTCAATTGCATTGGAGGAATCGATCAGCGAGATTGAGAGAGTCTCGAGAGAATCTGATGAGGTCCAGAAGTCGCAAGTCGTGAAAACTTCCTTGCAGGGCAAGGGAGATTCTTCGATATGTGGACTGATTGCAAATCTGGCAGTTGAGGCAGCAAACGGACTAGTGGGCACGGAGGGTGGGGATGACTTGGAAAGAATGGTGGTGAAGCGCCTACAGATTAGAGAAGGTAGTGTCATGGACTCCTCGTTGGTCAATGGTTTGATGCTACTAAAATCAAGAGTCGATGCAACCAGTCCAGCGAATTCTGAAGGAGGTGTGGTCGCTATCATTGACGGGGGGTTGGAACAGCCCAAGCTAGAGGCAAACGCATCGATCGAGGTGAGCAGCCTCGGAGTTCTCCAGGAGTTCCACGAAAGGTCTCGAGAGAATATGCAAAAGCAAGTTGAGCACCTCGCATCCCTTGGGATAGATTTGCTCATAGTTAGGGACGGAATAGCTGACGAAGCGATAACGCAACTGACTGAGGCGGGGATTGTGGCATACCGGAGGTTTGAGAGGGATGACATGGATCTATTGTCTAGGATTTCTGGAGCTAAACCTGCCAGAAACGCCAGTGCTTTGGGGATGGAGGACCTAGGCACTTATTCAAAGAGGTCAGAGGAAAGCATCGCAGATGTCAAGCACACCATTATCGAAGGTGATGGAGTTGGGATGACTCTGGTAGTCAGGGGATCGTCACCTGCGGTAAGGGATGAAGCAATCAGAATTTTCGACGATGCAATTGGAGTTGCTCATCGTCTTAACAGCAGACCCGGGATCCTACCTGGGGGAGGGGCCATACAGTCTCACCTAGCTAGGCATCTGAGGCCTTTCTCTCAGACTCAGACGGGAAGAGAACAGCTTGCCATTGAGGCATATGCTTCAGCGCTTGAGTCGATTCCAAGGATTCTTGCTGAAAACGCAGGAAGGGATCCAGTGGAGGTGATTCTCTCTCTATCAGCCGATCAGAAGAAATCTGGTGCATGGATAGGTTTCGATCTTCAGAGAGGAGAGAACTGCGATATGGCAGAGATGGGGATCTTGGACACTGAATTCGTAGTGAAGCACGCACTTTCCGGGGCGACAGAAGCTGCAATCGGTGTGCTCAGAATTGACGACGTACTCTGGGCTCGGACAGACCCTAGTACTCCTGATTGGGAAGAGGGAGCTGAAGACTAGGTCCCCGAGATCCCTCTCAGCATTTCGTCGACCAAGGAACTAAGATCGAAATCTGGGGACCAAATCCACTCACTCTCAGCAACAGAACCATCGATCGAATCTGGCCATGAGTCAGCATATTCCTGCCTAACATCGGGGACGAAAACACAAGTGAATCCCTCGATTCTTTCTGATATTGCGTTCGCCAGCTCCTCTGCTGAGAAAGAAAGACATGGGATGTTGTATCCAACTCTGGAGTCTCCGAGAGAGTCGTCACTAGAATCCATCAGAGTGAGCGTGGCATCGATTGCATCATCCATGTAGAGCATTGGGAGACGGGTTTCCGGACGTACGAAGCACTCGTAGTGACCTTCCTTTAGTGCGGCATGGAATATTTCCACAGCATAGTCTGTTGTACCCCCTCCCGGAGGAGCCTTGTATGATATTAAGCCTGGATAACGAATGCCTCGAGTGTCGACTCCGAAACGTCCTAGATATTCACGGGCCAAGGCTTCCCCCATCACCTTCGTCTCACCATAAACCGTTGTGGGATTGAGTGCTGCACCCTGAGTGGCATGCTTTGGCGAGTCTGGGCCAAAAACCGCTATTGATGATGGTGAGTACACCTTGAGGTTGCAAACCTTGGCTGCCTCTAGTACTGAAATTGTCCCACCTACATTTATCCTGCGGCATAAATCCGGATCGCGTTCCCCTACTGCAGATAGAAGTGCTGCAAGATGGTATATCGTGCCAACCCCCTCATATTGGCAGATTCTGGAAATCCCATCAGTGTCAAGAACGTCCAGAATCATGAATGGGCCCCCTTCGACGGAAGGGTGCCCTGCTGATTCCCTAATGTCAGAGGCGATTACCGACTCGTTTCCGTGCCTTTCGCGAAGTGCCTGAACCAAATCCGTACCAATCTGGCCCAGTGCCCCTGTGACAAGCACCTTGTCCCCCGTGGCGTCCGACATGTGCAACCGTAATTCTGACGCTACTTGAAATTAAAGAATTGTCAAACAGGATTTTATTGGCCAACGTTGATAGGGGATGGGCAACTGATTCTGACCCCGTTGATGAGATGAAGTATGTCGTTGTGACGGGTGGAGTGATCTCCGGATTAGGCAAAGGGGTTACTGCGAGTAGCATTGGTGTTCTTCTAAAAAGCGCTGGACTGAGAGTAACTGCAGTCAAGATTGACCCATATCTGAATACAGACGCGGGAACGATGTCGCCGTTCGAACACGGAGAGGTCTTCGTGCTTGACGATGGTGGGGAGGTTGATCTAGACCTAGGAAACTACGAAAGATTCCTTGACGTGTGTCTGACGAGAGAGAACAACATCACCACGGGAAAGGTGTATGATAACGTAATTCAGAAGGAGAGGAGGGGAGACTACCTCGGCAAGACTGTGCAGGTAATCCCCCACATCACAAATGAGATTCAGGACTGGATAGAGAGAGTGGCCCATACTCCGAGTGATGGCAACGGGAAGGAACCGGATGCCTGTGTGATTGAGTTGGGCGGGACTGTTGGGGACATTGAAAGTGCGCCTTTCATCGAAGCACTACGACAGTTCCAATTCAGAGTCGGGCAAGAGAACGTTTGCTTTGTTCATGTCAGTCTGATTCCAGTAATGGGCCCAGTCGGCGAGCAGAAGACAAAGCCAACCCAACATACCGTGAAAGAACTCAGGGGCCTTGGCATTAATCCGCATATGCTAGTCTGCAGATCAAAGAGTCCCTTGATTGACGATACCCGTCAGAAGATTTCCGCATTCTGTCACGTACCTCCGGAGGCGGTTGTCTCAGCACACGATATTTCGAACATCTACCAAGTCCCGATAATGCTTGAGAGCCAGGGGGTAACTAGGATGCTCTCGGAGAGGTTTGGTTTCGAAGTCCCAGCTAGGAGGAAATTTCTGGAAGATTGGAAAAAGCTGGCTGATCACGTCGACTCTCTAGAGGATGCAGAGGAAGTGCACATTGCAGTTGCTGGGAAGTATACCGACCTCTCGGACTCTTATCTCAGTGTAATCAAGGCCCTCCAACATGCATCTTTCAAGGTGAACAGAAAGCTGGTTATCGATTGGATTGAATCATCGGTGCTGGACGAGGATGCGAGGAAGACAGACCAAGAATCGCATGACAAGGCTTGGGAAGACCTTAGGGCAGCAGATGGAATTCTCGTACCCGGGGGATTCGGCATCAGGGGGATAGAGGGGAAGATAAAGGCTGCAGAGTATGCCAGAGAGAATAATGTCCCCTACTTGGGTGTTTGTCTAGGCTTGCAAGTAGCGACTATCGAGTTCTGCAGGAACGTTTTGGGTATGGAGGGGGCGAATTCCGCCGAATTCGAGGAAGATCCCCCTCACGCTGCCATTGTCTTCATGCCAGAGATATCCAAGACCCACATGGGTGGGACGATGAGGCTTGGTACAAAGCCAACTCCATTCCTAGTGGATGACTGCAAAATAAAGCGCCTGTACGGAGGGGTAGGGCACGTAGATGAGAGGCACAGGCACAGATACGAAGTTAATCCCGAACTAATCGAGGATATTGAGAGCTCAGGATTGGTGTACGTGGGCAAGGACGAGACTGGGGAGCGTTGCGAGATTATGGAGCTAGAAGGCCACCCATATTTCGTCGGCACCCAGTACCATCCGGAGTTCAAATCAAGGCCTGATCGGCCAAGTCCTCCGTTCCTTGGTCTCCTGATGGCGGCTTCAGGGATGGAAGTCTAATCGACAGACACAGGCAGGATCCTTGTCGTCCGAAATCCCTGTAGTACCTTCATGTACCTCTTGGATGCGAATTCTTGGTCGAGATCATCATCCCCAGTCTCAATCCTCAGTGCTCTGACTGTTAGGAGTTTTGCAGGTGTCACCACTCCGAGGATGTTGTCAATACCTATTGATTCAAGCACATCTGGAGAAAGTTGCAGATTTCCCCTCCCGATCAGGAAACCCTGACCCCCCATTGGCGAGAGAAGGAGCGTGGTGGGCCCCACATGGGAGTCTAGGAGTGCGAGTATTCCCGATTCATCCAGGTCTGTACCAACTTGCTCTCCACCAATAGTAGCATCAATTCCAAGAGTCGTCAATTCAAAGCCGATGTTTCCCGCTATCGCTCGGAGAGTCCCACCAGAACCCCAGATGATTAGGCGATCGTCACTTACTAGGGAATCCTCGATATGGTCTGAAATGCCAATGATGATTTCTTCCTCTGATTCTGTCTCAATCAGCTGCTTAGATCCTTGCATCCATCTCGGAGAATTTGGGGAGAAGGCCTCAGCATAGAGGCGGACTACCCATTTTCCCTTTCTGTAGAGTTCCTCGTCTAGATCCAGCACTTCTGTGGAAGATACTAGGAGATCCCCGTGAAGCCATGCTGAAAGGACCTCGGCGGCTGCCTTGGGTGAGCTGGCGAAGCAACCCGAGTGCATCTTCACCCCAGAGGGGACGCCTATAACCGGTAGTTCAGAGGATTCTGAATCGTCTAGAGAAGCAACGATGTCCCTAGTTGTCCCATCGCCTCCGGAGTAGACTAGCAAATCTATTCCATTCTCAAGAAGCCTCTGGACAGCATCCTCGGTGTCGGTAGCCGAGGTTTCTCCAGACGACTCATGAACCTCAGAAATAGTTCCAGCCTGAAGTTCCGCGGGAATCCAGTCGGTCCCCATCCTACCTCTGCTGGTTATCCACTCTAGCTGACTTGATTCTCCCCTGTGAATACTAGAGAAATGCCTTAGCATTGATTCTAGACGAGGCCCTGACCTATCCTCAGCCCCCTTCGAACGAGCCAACTCAGCCTGGCCATCGGAGCCTTTGAGGCCTAGTCTACCCCCTAGTCCGGCATCGGGATTTGCTAGTATGCCAATGCGCACCATGACCCTCCCAGAGGGAGCGTGTTCTTATCGGTTCACGCTCGGGACACTGTTCAATGAGGGTCGTGGTCGCACTTGGGGGAAACGCACTTCTCAAGAGGGGAGAGGAGCCGACTTCGGAGAATCAGAGGAGAAACGTAAGAACTGCCTGCAAGTCTCTAGTACCTCTTGCAGAGAAGCACCAACTTGTAATCACACATGGAAATGGACCCCAAGTGGGACTTCTCGCGATGCAGTCTGCTTCGTACAAGGAAGTAGAGGAATACCCATTGGATGTCCTTGGGGCCCAGACAGAGGGGATGCTCGGCTATTTCATCGAACAGGAACTGGGCAATATGATGCCAACAGAGGCTTCTTTCGCTACGATCCTGACTATGGTTGAAGTTGATCCTGATGATCCTGCATTCCAAAACCCCACCAAACCAATTGGACTTCTATACGGTGAGGAGAAGGCGAAGAAAGTAGCGAAAGAGAGAGGTTGGTCGATAGCCAGAGACGGTGATGGCTGGAGGAGGGTGGTGCCCTCGCCCGAACCTCACAGAATTTTCGAGTTGCGACCCATCCACTGGCTTCTTGAGAAGGGGGTTGTGGTGATTTGTGCTGGAGGTGGCGGGATTCCGACTGCATACAACTCAGAGGGGATGCTGGAAGGAATCGAGGTCGTCATAGACAAAGACCGGGCAAGTGCACTACTCGCTAGACAGCTAGGGGCCAGGCTACTGATCCTTGCGACGGATGCAGATGGCGTGTACGATGGCTGGGGGAGTGACGAAGCGAAAATGATCCGGGGGACGACTCCGGAGGAGATGTCCGGACGAGAGTTTGATGCTGGCTCAATGGGGCCAAAGGTAGAGGCGGCATGTGACTTCGTCCGTAGAACCGGCGAGCGAGCAGTAATCGGTTCGCTATCTGAAATAACTGGAATGGTAGACGGGACGTCGGGCACACAAATCACCATTGAATGAGGGTTTTTGTCCCAATTTACGGCCAAGGCCTTCATATCGGCTGGACGTCGGCGAAGCCGAAGAGGGATACCAGTGAGCATGATTTCCGTCGAAGTTGGCGAGGACGGACCCCATGAGTATGCAAGTGGAATCAGCGCAGGAGAGGTGATCAAAAATGTACATGGAAGAAAGTCCGGAGCCGTGGCCGCATTGGTTGACGGGGAAGAGCGAGATATGTCTTACGCTCTGGAGGAAAACTGCAAGGTCGATCCAATACTGGGTGACTCCGAGAAGGGGCTCTACATCCTGAGGCACAGCTGTGCCCACCTACTTGCTCAAGCTGTGACTCAGCTTTACCCCGATGCAAGGCCGACAATTGGCCCTCCGATAGAACATGGATTCTACTATGACTTCCACATGGACCCAATTGGCGAAGATGGGCTCCGTGAGATAGAGAAGAGGATGAAGGAGCTGGTCAAATCGAACATAGCAATAGAGCGAGAGGAATGCGACAACGACTCACTAAGGGAGTTGTTCAGTGCGAATCCCTTCAAGTTAGAGATAATGGATGACAAGATTGGCCATGATGTGGGCTCTTCCGCATATCGGCAGGGGGAGTTCGTCGATCTGTGCAGGGGGCCTCACGTTTCCCTCACTTCACAGTTGAGGTGGTTCAAGCTAACTAGCACTAGCCAGGCCTACTGGAGAGCAGACAGGAATCGCGAATCATTAGTCAGGATTTACGGGATGTGCTATTCCTCCAAGGAAGGACTCAAGCAGAGGGAAAGGCAGATCGAAGAGGCCGCTAGGAGGGATCACAAGAAGATCGGTAGGGAGATGGGCCTCTACATGATTGACGAGCTAATCGGCAAGGGCCTGCCTGTATGGCTACCCAATGGTGAGATCCTGAAATCCGAGATAGAGAAGTTCGCTGTTGAGACGGAGAAGTCCTATGGATACGTCAGAGTGACCACCCCCGTCTTGGGGAAGAAGGAGTTGTTCGAAATGAGCGGGCACCTGCCTCACTACTCCGATGGGATGTACCCCCCCATGAAGATGGACGACGGGGAGTACTACCTCAAGTCGATGAACTGCCCAATGCATCATCTGGTTTTCTCCAACAGCAAGCGTTCATACAGGGAGTTGCCGATTAGGATTGCTGAGTACGGAACCGTGTACAGGAACGAGCTATCGGGCACCTTAGCAGGGCTTCTCAGAGTCAGGATGCTGTCGATGAATGACGCTCATATCTACTGTACATTGGATCAGGTTGCAGAGGAGGTTGGGAGCAATGTTCGGATGGCACAGGAATACTACGAGACATTCGGTTTCGAGGACTATGACTTCCGCTTGTCCCTGTGGGATCCGGAGAACAAGGACAAGTACATCGATCAACCCGAGAACTGGGAGGCCACCCAGGACCATCTCAGACGCATCATGGATGACTTGGGCGTGGACTACACCGAGGCTATCGGGGAGGCAGCATTCTACGGCCCGAAAATAGACATTCAATTCAGAACGGCTCTTGGAAGGGAGGAGTCGCTGGCCACTATTCAGCTGGACTTCGCGGCCAAGGATAGGTTCGGCCTGTCGTACATGGATGAGACGGGTAACGAGAATGGCGAGGTCTTCGTGATCCACCGGGCACCTCTTTCGACGCACGAGAGATTCGTGGCTTTCCTCCTCGAACAGTGGACGGGAAACCTTCCGACCTGGCTCTCACCATTGCAGACACAGGTTATCACCATCTCCGAGAAGCACAGGGGATACGCAGACCAGGTGAGGGAGTCCCTTGAGCTCGCAGGAGTAAGAGTGAGCGTGGATGACTCGGACAATACGATTGGGAAGAAGATTAGGATGCATAGGAAGAATCGGCCTGCCTACATGTTAATCCTAGGGGATGAGGAGATGAGTGGCGGTACCGTCTCGATTAGGGGGCGGAGCGGGAGTCAAAAGAACGGTGTGAAACTGGAAGAGTTCGTTTCGGACATCTCCGCCGAGATTTCCAATCGGAGCAGAGAGCTTTCTCTGGACGAGTGAAGTATCAATACCGGACCCCATCTAGGGATATCCGCAATGGTCACCAAGGATGTCATTGGAAGCTCCGATAACTCGGAGGCAATGCTGTCGACAGCACGTTCTGTGATTCGAACGTGCCTCCAAGTCAGGAGGGAGGAGGATGTCCTAGTAATCACTGATCCGGATACAGCGGAGGTGGGTCAGGCGCTGTACGAGGAGGCTGCAAGGGTAACAGACCGGATACTCCTGGTAATGATGCCACCAACCCAGAAAACTGGGAAGGAACCCCCTCTCCCAGTATCGGACATAATGAGGAAGAATAGGGTGATCATCATTGCAACCGAGGATTCCCTCACTCACACAAGGGCAAGGCAGCAGGCGACCAAAGAGGGGGCTAGGATAGTCTCCATGCCCGGGATAGGGAGAATCGCCTTCGAGTCGGGTGGCATGACTGCTGACTACAACGCCCTGCAAAGAGAGATCAGTGGAATGGGGTCAGTCTTCAGGAGGAAGAGAAGGGTCAGAGTCAAGTCAGAAGCAGGGACGGATGTGGAGTTCATCACCGGTGACAGGTGGATTCTGGAAGACAACGGAATTTGCAACAGGCCCGGGCAGATAGCCAACCTACCTGCGGGAAAGGTGTTCGTCCTCCCCAAAGAGAAGAGCATGAAAGGCACCATTGTAATCGATGGTTCGTGGGAGGGGAGGATGCTGGAAGACCCACTCTCGTTCCAAATCGAAGAAGGCCTGGTTACGGGCATCTCCGGCGGGGAGCTGGCCGAGGAAATCAATGAGGTCTTCGAAGTTGCGAAATCTGGAGTAAGGAGCACCAAGAGAGATCTAGTGTGGACTGTTGCAGAGTTCGGATTCGGCATGAATCCAAAGGCCACGAAACTGGTGGGGAGCAAAGTCGAGGATCTTGTCGTCAGAGGGTCATCGTATTTCGGGTTCGGCGACAATACCCACATCGGTGGCGGTGCCAGAGTCGGGATTCACCTCAGAGGTTCGCTCATTGGCCCTGAGGTAACTCTAGAGGATTCCGTGATTGTTTCCGAAGGGAAGATATCTGTTCGGTAGGTGACCTATGGTGCGTGCAGTACTCTGGTGCAACGGCTCGATTCCCCCCTCAGTGGTAATTGACTCGGTAATCTCCAGTGATGTGCCAGTGTTCGGAGTTGATGGCGGTGGTGATCGCGCCACTGAATCTGGCATTGAAGTCGAAGAGATTCTCGGTGACCTGGACTCTGTGGACGTTCTTTCATGGGAGGGGAAGACTGTGGAGATGACCGAGCAAATGACCAGCGATCTGGCAAAATCACTCGTCCTTCTGATCGACCGAGGATTCGATGAGATCGACATTGTCGGTGCCGATGGCGGCGATCCCGCCCATGTCCTCGGAAGCTGGGCCGCAATGCATGATGCGCCCCCAGGGGCCATCATCCGTGTCCATCACGAGAACCATGTCACCACAAGGTTGCATCCCGAGGAGGGGGAGGTATCGATGGAAATCGGACTGGGGGATGTTTTCTCGGTTTTCGCCCTTGAGCCGAGCAGGGTTTGGATATCAGGGGCCAAGTGGGAGATGTCCGGAGGGTTGCTTGCCCTCTCCACAAGGGGGCTGCACAACGAAGGGATGGGTGGCATGGTCTCAGTAAGGGGCGATGGGGTTCTAGCGATCATCTCACTACGGTGACTACTCTTCCTCGCGGACTTTCATAGCTAGCATCAGGGCAATCGGACGGGTTCTCTCGTCCTCCTCGAGCGCTATTCGTGCAATTATCATTATTGGAACTCCGATTATTGCCCCGGAAATCCCCCACACTGAGGCGCTAACCATGACTGTTAGGAGGAGGACCAGGGGTGAAATCCCAAGTCTCTGCCCAGAGAGGTTTGGCTCTATGAAGGAGCCGAAGAGTTGCTGGTTGCCGATCATGGCTACTCCGAGGAGCAGAGCGTGGATTGGGTCCAGTACTATCAGGGCGATCATCATCGGTGGTATGGTGGCTAGAAGTGCCCCGAGGATGGGGATGAAGTCTAGCAGGAAGCATAGGACCCCGAACAGAAACCAACCTGGAATTCCCATGAACCAGAGAAGGAAAGCCAGAACGATCGCTTGGCCGGCACTACAAGTGGCCTTCGAAATGACATAAGTCGATATTGCCTCTGATGAGTTTGAGACGATGTTCCTGACCCTTCCATAGGAGCTTGGGAAGGCAGCCTTGAATCTTCCAGGGAGGCTCTTCTCCTCAAGAATCAGGAATATGACAAAGATTGCTACTGTGACCATTGTGGTCATGAATGAAGCGAGGTCGGCGAGTATGTTTGTGGCGAAATCCTGGATGTTCTGCGGATCTAGGACATTCTCGATGGTTTCCTGGCTGGTAAGCACATCTTCGAAACCATATAGGTTTGTTTCGCCCAGATTTATCCACTTCTCGTCGAACTTGTCAATCAAGCCCCCCTCCTTGTTCATCTCATCTTTGAATTGGTCGATATTCCTGTACAGCAGTATAGAAACGGCATACGAGGCCAGTGCACCGAAGGCAAGGATTACCCCATAAGCCAGCATTGGCATTCTTGATACCACATCGAATCTCTCGATTAGGTACTGTTCAGGCGCCCTGATTAGGAAATAGATGAGGACTGCAATTGCGAGGGGCATCAGGATTGGTTTCAGATTAACCAGCACGAGATAGCCCACTAGGGTGATGATGGCAAAATTTGCTATCGTAGCGCTATTCGATCTCCGCGGTGAAGCAATTCGGCTCTCCATCGAGTAGCGGAAGGAGGATTAGCAATCAAGAGTTTCCCCGGACGTTAATCAGGATATGGCTCGTCGATAAACTGCTAGGAAGTCCTCAGCATTGCCATCGAGGGTGAACTGATCGAGGACTCTTCTCCTCCCCTCTGCGCCTTTCTTGAGCAAGGATTGCTTAGAAGATGCCTCGGAAGTAATGGCTTTGGCAAGAGAGTCGACCGAGCCGATTTCGAACAGTGCCCCTACACTGTCGTCCACCATCTCGGGCAGAGGGCCGTGGTCAACCGTCACGACTGGTGTGCCAGAGCTCATGGCCTCCAGTGGGATTAGCCCCTGTCCCTCGTAGTATGAAGGGTATATCACCAGATCAGATGCCCTATACATCTCGGAGATTTGCTCGAAACCCATCCCGGACTCTATGGTGACCCTGTGGCTAATCCCCAACTTGGCGGCCAGTCGATTTAGCTTCCTCCAAAGAGAACCACGCCCAATAATCACCATGTGTGAATCGGTGGATTCGGCAGCCCTGGCGAATGCTCTCAGAAGCAACCCATGCCCCTTCCGAGCAGCAAGTCTACCTACGGCAAGTAGGAGGAGAGTATCTGATCCAAGATCGTACTTCCTCCTGATCTCGTTCTTCTTGTGGGAATCTTCCTCGCTATCCAGATGCATTGGGACGAACATGCTCGTATCCACCCCCCAGTGAATGACCTCGCAATCCCAATCCGAGGGTGCGTCGTACCTAGATTCAAGGTCCGACTTTGTTGCTCTGGAGTTTGGGACCACCACTGCAGAGTGTCGGATTGCGGATTTCTCAAAACGGGCATACCTGCCTGCCATGAAACGGATTGCTATGTCGTTGGGGTTCGACCACACCGCTGGTTCCCCGAAACTCGCTGCTAGGGTCAGTCCGTCCCTCTCCCCTAGCCAAGTTCCGTGCATTGATGATACCACAGGCGCAACTTCTCTCCGGCATCTGTCGAGTTGTTTGGAAGACCAAGATACCATTGGGCAATGGAGGTGGACGACATCGACTGGTTCATCTGCATGGAGGCGGACCAATTCTTTCAGGGCCGACTTGCCGTAGGAGCGCGTGAATTCAAGGGGTATCTTGACCCATGGGACCTCGATGATGCTGACTCCTTCAAGAATAGGGGAGTTTCCTCTGGATTTCCTAGTTATGACCGAGATCCTGTGCCCCATGGCCGCGAGTTTGGATGACAGGTGGTATACAGTGGACCCCATCCCCCCCCACCTGGGTGGGTACTCTCCCGATATCATCGCTATGTGCATGGCTCCACCGGTAAACCGGTCTAGGGAGGCGTTATTGAAGAGAACGGGAGTGGA
>CBFIAW010000005.1:0-34722 GCA_965660655.1 Candidatus Thalassarchaeaceae archaeon
TGGATACAGTGGCTGACAAAGACGCGGTGTTGCTCATAGGATCGTGATGGAATAGGAAGTGGTCACCAACCATGGACAGGGGCTCTGTGGAGTCACTGATCTGGGCCTCAATCAGGTCGATTGGGGAGTCTGAAGACCAAGAGAGAACCGAGCCCGATGTTGTTGAGAAAGAGCTGGGGAAGCCGGAGATCCGTACGGCCTGTCGGTGGGAGCCGTCGAATCCAGAATAGATAATCGAGTCTATTTCCGAAGATGCAGAGTAGTCAACACCACTAGGCGATACCGAGATTGTGATGTTGTTGGGAATGTCGGATAGCCATGCAGATTGGTAATCTGAATCCCCCAAGGAAGACGTCTGGTGACTGACGTAGGCCAATCTGATACCCTCATTGGAAACTGTCTTGAGGGTCAGTTCCTGAGTGTCGGAGGAGTTGGAATCCACTAGGGAGAATGCTTGGAGCCCAGAGAAGTTAATGCTGGCTGCGATTGGGACAAGGGGGTCCCTCGGACCGTGATCTGTTTGAATCATGCCAAGGCCGCGGTCTCGCGACAGGATGACGTGGTTTCCCGGTGATGTTAGGTGGTCCGAAGACCCGATTTGCATCAAAAGTTCGTCTAGTGGGAATGGATTTCTTGATGCTAGCCAATTATCAGTCATGAGAAGATGCATCTCCCTTCCTGAGATTCCTCCAGCGTCAACGCTCCCACTGATCAGCTCTACTAGCGTAGATGGGACCTCATTCAAGATACTCCCCACATCAAGGAACACGTCAACGAGGTTGAGGATGACTGAGTCTACTATCTTGGAGATGAAGTCTAGGTTATTTCCTGAGTCTAGAGAGTTGTTCGATTCCGCTGAACCTCCGAGTCCGAATGACCCGTACACTGCAACTGCAGATGGAATTGAGTCTGCGAAGATGTGTATTCGTCTGTGGTCCTGACTCTCCCCGCCACGAGAGAACCAAGACGTGTAGTCCAACTCTTGGATTGGCTGGACTGACCTAACTACAATCAGACTATCTGGCGGATCGGCTGGATTCACTGGTAGTGTGGGGTCGTCTACGTTCTGACTGCTATCGCGAGTGAAGTTCTTGATCCCGATGATTAACCCCAGTCTCTGCGGGATGTCCCCCGGTAGTTCCGGTTGATCCACCGACCCCAGCATTCGGAATGCCCTCTCTATCTGTCCCTCGGAGAGAGTCCCAGCAGGCATGCCCCTGAACCAACCAAGTGAGTCAGTGGTATTTCCGAATGAGCCGTCTGACTCCGATTCGGGCAATTCCGAGCGATCCTCGTGGAAGTGGATGTGTAGGTCTGATCTTCGATCTGCCCAGTACTCGAGAGTAGTGAGGCTCTTCTCCCCTTCCAAACCTCCTGCGGTTGGGAGCACGCTGTCTGTTCGGACGATAAGTTCTGCAGAACTTGGGAGTCGCTTTGACTCCCCGTGCGGGTGGAACCTGGCTTCTATGTATGCGAGCTCCCACATCTTTCTGTTGGAATTGTCATCAGGTGGCGAATAGTGGATGTAGCCAAATCCTGCTGAAACACCACATGAAATCTCCATAGAGCTTCTTGTGTAAAGCTCTGAGGTGTTGTAACTCTCAGAGCACTCGTCCTGACCACCGTTTTCGAATCTCAATGAGTAGGGGGCAGCTATGGATGCGAATGAGATTCCGGACTCTTCTGGGGGGTTTGCGAGCCCGAATGGATCTGTAATGGCGGCAAGGAGGATCGCGGCGAAATCCTGGCTAGTTCCCGCTAGATCGAAGAATAACCTCTCAATTCCAACTTCGAACTTGAAGTCGTTTGGCGGGGTGGTGAACCTCGAGTCGATTACCCAAACGTAGCTCTCTCCTTCTCCGAGATTCAGGAGTGAGCCGGAAGCCGAGTAGGAGAAAGCCTTGACCAGGGATACGTGGAGTGCCTCCATGTTTTCCCAATCTGGATCCGAGGCACTGTTTCCTATGTCTCTGACCGTGAATTCGATTCCGGGTTCAATCCAAAGGGTGCCATCCTCTATGCCCCAACCACCAATGAACTCGACGTCGACCTTCAATCCGACTTGGATGTCGTCGTCGCCATCCCCATCAACGTCTACTGAATGCAGTAGGGCCTCGGTGTTTGTATTTAGGATGGAGAATAGTGAGGAGCTGAATGAGACTACCTGGTACTGCTCAGTGATTTGGCCATTGACGTCTATGTGCTGAGTCCAAATGACGTAGTCTGTTATGTTGAATAGAGTCTGCCAGATGTTGTCGACCATTCCAGGGTTATTCCCCCCAGTAAGCAATAGGTCGTAAGGAGCCGGGTGTTCGGGAGCAGGTGGCGAAGTGCTGACCAGTGAGAGCCCGTCGATAGTTGGACCGACCACAGAGATAGGTCGATCTGGGGCCGAAGAAACGACTGAGTCGCGAACCGCGTCAATTCTTGCATCCGCCAGAGGTGAGACTGAGTTTGAGCCAAGGAAAGAATCCCTCTCGTCGAGCATCTCGTTGAGTTCCTCGAGTATCCCGAAGTCGCTAGATTCGAATCTAGGTTCCCCGTTGACGCTAGAGAAGGGAAGAAGTAGCGGAGAGACGAAGATTACTGCTAGAATCAGAGTTACCTTTGTCGAACCCCGGGACTCTTTCCTAGGATGCGGTTCTCGGTCCATTATAGGCCGCACCTCTTAGAGGTGCACTATAGGGTATTGCCCTGCTTGAACCTCTGAATATCACGGTTTCATTGTGGTTAGTTGGTTCCGACCATCTCTTCTGAGCCACAATGAGGGCAGTTGGTGTACGCTGCATCAAGACCTTCTGGAAGTGTTATCTCGAATGCTCTGGAGCATTTACTGCAATCCGACCTAACCGTTGTCCCTGCAGGAGGTTCGGAATTGATTTGCTCAGAAGTAGATTGGAGATCCCCGAGTAGGGAGTCCCCCAAATCCATTGGCACTCTGGTTTCCTCTCGGGCTGATTGGGATGAGTCGAGCAGATCGAACATTTCATCTCCGGGCAATGGGCTTGTCTTTACCTCTTGAGGTGGTTCGAATGAGGAGGAAGTGTCACCCCTGCTCCACATCTGAGCCTGCATTTGAGGGGAGGGTTTTTGTTCGAGCGAGTCATCTTCCTGTTCGACCTCGGAGAATTCTGACATTCTGCGACTCACTGCGGAATTATACATGAAGAAAGCCGCCACTGAAATTATGATCAGGAGGATTACTGCGATGACTGCGATGACCAGTCGGCTGGGCCCACTGCTGGTTTCGCTTTCTTTTACGAGGACCAGGATATCCGCATAGGAGGCGAGGCCGGCATCATTCTCAATTCTGCATACCACATTCGTCGGCCCCTCTGAGTTGAATTCGTAGATTACTAGGGGTCCATTGAACTGAACCTCATTGTCAGTACCCTGCCATATTGTCCAAGTGTAATCGAGTCCGTCCGACTGGTTATCCTGTGCGAAAATCTGCAGGATTGTTGGGGCCCCGTAGTTTACTTCAATCTGAGGTTCATACGGTGAGATCTCAGGGGCAGTCACATCGATGAAATTCACTAGAGCATCTTGCTGGGTGGTCATTCCAGATCTATCCCTAACAACCAGAGAAACCACATGTTGACCTGGTGAGTAGTCGTTTGAAACCTGCAGGAGTAGGGTCGAAGTAGGGTCCGTTAGGGAGTAGTTGGAGAGTATTGTTTCCCCATCGATCATCCAATCCAGACTCTCCACACCCCAATTGTCCGTGAACGTACCACTGATGGAAAGTTGTTCCCCGAAGCCTTTCGTTACCTCTCCTGAGACGCCAAGGGAAACCATGGGGGCAGATATGTCATTCACACTTATCGTTCTAGAGACACTGGCGCTCCTGGAATCGATCGATGTTACCGATAGTCGGACAGTGTAGTTGCCCGGTTCTTCCCAATGGTGTTCCATTGTAATCCCGCTCCAGTCATTGATCCCATCCCCATCGATGTCCCACGAGAATCCCGAGTCAGGGATCTGGTCAGATTTGTTTGGGGTTCCGGATGCAGAGAGGGTCACCTGAGCACCAACATCAACGGAGTCGAGATTGGTCTGGCTGGAGATGGAAGGTTCCAGCACCGGTCTAAGAGTGACGGTCACCGTCACAGCGGCATTGGAGGTTCCTGCACCACCCCCCCCGGGTCCCGGGCGATTATCCACCACAATGTACAGATCTTCGCCCTCTGTGTCACTAGCCTCCCATGAGATGGTACGTTCGTTGGATACGAGTAGCATGTCAGCTGAAATTATCCTTAGAGAAGAAGACCAGTTTGAGGTTGGTGAGTAGTAAGAGAAAGCCGTCTCGGTCATAACGAAAATATCCGGTTCCCCGACCATGGTTCTAGCATTAATTTCCACGATCGTGCCCTCGTCCACGGTGAGAGGGCCGTAGACAATTGAATAGTCACCAGGATCAACCCTGTGAATTGAATCAGAGAGGGTAAATTGCTGAGGAGAAATCGTCCCGCCGTCGAGAGCAACTTCGGAAGATTGTCCTCCTTGCGAGCCCTCTCCTGAGTCTTGGGGATGCGCCAGATTGTCTATCACGAGGTACCACCTTGTGGAGTCTCGATCGGATGGAACTGTCCAATGCCACTCGCCTTCTCCAGAGAACGACTCGAACACGGACTCGCTAATCCAAACTGAGTCAATCCGGTAAGATTGTTCATTCTGATAAACTGAAACTGTGTTCGAAGGGAAGAGCAGGATATCTATTTCAGAATCGGATGAGATTTCGAAAAACAGAGAGTCTCCGGAGAGAAGGACCCCCAAATCGACCCTAAGACACGTCTGGTCGGGCATACTCCAGTTTCCAGGGAGGGCGTCTAGGCTCGAGTTTGAGCAAGAAATTACCCCTTTGGTGGTGGTGGCGCCAACAGAAGCCGTGGTCGTCAGAAGGAGCGAGACCATGAAAACACAGACGAGGCGCATCGTTCGGCCGTTCGCCCTTTCCTTTTGAACGGTATCGCAATCACGTTCGATGGTTGAATCTAGAGATTTCGAGGAATTGGCGTCTGGGGGAACCACCGCAATAGAACTACGTCTCCGACTGACCTGACCCAGTTCCATGGCACGGCGACGTGTGTTCGCCCCTCGACCAATGCATCGGGCGGGTCTGAAACAAAAATATGTGTGCATGACCAGTTGTTTACGTCAATAACCGTATCATGAACCGTACCCAGCAGCCGTCCATCGGGAATAATTACCGGTAATCCCCTGATTTCCGATGCGTGACGGTCCGCCATAGTGAGATGCCATTCATCACTCTGCATCAATCTGACGGAATAGTAAGACTACTTTCCTCGGTTCTTGTTCGCCTTGAGGCTGGGCCGGAGTTTCTCTGCTCCCTTGCCCTTGTTCAATAGTCCCCTGCCTCTCTTGCCTGCCCCGGTCTTGCCCCTGAAGGCTCGGCCTCGATGGCTGGAACCGCTGGAAACCCATCCTAGATCCTTGTCAGACTTGATCGCGGGATGCTCTGGGTCAATCATGATAACTTCGTAGAACTTGTTCTTGCCGTCCTCTCCGACCCAATATGAGTTGAGAACCTCAAGGTTCGGGTATCTTCTCGAAGACCTCTCTTCGGCTATTCTCTGAATCGACTTGCCCATGGTGATCTTCTTGATTCCAGCCTTGGAAGGCTTTCTCTTCATGTGCACCTTGCCCTTCCTCAGACCACCACGTCGGACTCTGGTACGTACTACGACGACTCCTTGCTTTGCCTTGTAGCCAACCCTTCTAGCTGCATCTATACGAGTGGGTTTTTTGATCCGAGAGAAAACAGGATCTTTCCTCCATGCAGCCATCCTATCGATTCGGTACCTAGATGGGAGGCCATCCTTGGGCTGCTTCCATACTTCACCTACGTGCTTGTGCAAACCCATCATTAGACCTCTAGCGGCCCGCCGACCTAGAACTCATTTATGAGCCTGCTTGCATGATTGAGGAACGATGAGTGGTCATATGGACGGAGTAATTCTCATTGAGATTGGCTCTCTGAGAGGTCACGAGGAGGTCATTCCTGACAATCTGGAGAAGAGGTCTTCCAAGCTGCTTGCTATGGGATTCTACAAGCCGATCATTGTGGATCGTGATTCCCTTGTCATCTTGGATGGTCATCATAAATGGACTGCTGCAAGGCTACTGGGCCTCGATAGAGTACCTGTTTTAATGGTCGATTATCTTTTGGATGAATCTGTAAATGTTGGTGTCTGGCCTGGCTGCGGAAGAGAATCCATAACCAAGGATGAAGTTCTGGAGATGGGGGCATCAGAGGGCGTCTTCCCGCCGAAGACTAGTCGCCACGTGTTCCCATTCAGAATACCAACGATTCGAATCCCTCTCGAAGAACTGAAGGGTTAGTGGTCCGCGCTCCCGGACTTGAACCGGGGACCCCCTGATGGCTGCCTACAACCATTTGTTTCCAGTCTACAGTCAGGTGCTCTAGCCAACTGAGCTAAGCGCGGCAGAGCAATGGAGTGCCTCTCGCCTTATCTCGCTTTCCGGTAATGGGGAGCCATAGGAGGCTGCCCTATTCGTTAGGCCGCTAATTCATGCGGGTCTGATAATCGCCTTCTGGGACTGTCTCTATTCCTCAACGGTTAAGAAGGCAAAGAGAAGACTGGGGAGGCGTAATAGGCAGAAATGTCTGGGATGCACAAGGCGTTATTATGGTAGAGGTACCCAGTAGTTCAGTATCCCCAGGAGGGGTTTCCAACGCACCGGCAAGGATTCCCACGGCACTCACTGACAAGGAGTTGGAGAGCTTCGGACCGCCTGATCCGCGAATACTGGTTTGTGGCTGCGGTGGTTCTGGAAACAACACGATGAACAGGATCACCCACATAGGTGTGGAGGGGGCCATCACCGTAGCAATCAACACGGACAAGCAGCATCTCGACAACACCAGGGCCATGCAGAAGCTTCTGGTTGGTCGTCACATCACGAAAGGGCTCGGCGCTGGTGGGGACCCAGTCATGGGGAGGAGGTGCGCTGAGGCTGGCAGAGACGTTATCACCAAGATCGTTGATGGTGCAGACCTCGTCTTCGTCACCGCAGGGCTAGGTGGTGGGACTGGTACCGGGATAGCTCCGATTATCGCCGAGGAGGCGAAGAGATCGGGTGCACTGGTCGTAGCAGTCGTAACTACCCCTTTCACGGTCGAGAGGAGGAAACGTATGGAACTCGCACTCGAAGGCCTAGATCAAGTCCGGAAGGCTGCAGATGCCGTTCTCGTCCTAGACAACAACAGGCTACTGCACTTCGTCCCCAACCTCCCGCTGGATGAGGCCTTCAGCATCATGGACCAACTGATCGCCGAGATTGTGAAGGGAGTGGTGGAGACAATCACCCTGCCTAGCCTGATCAACCTCGACTTCGCTGACGTGCGCTCGATAATGAAGGGGGGCGGCGTTACCATGATGCTCTACGGTGAGAGCGACCAGGGGCCCGAGGAGGTCGTGCACGAATCCCTGAACCATCCTCTCCTGGACATCGAGATAGATGGAGCCACAGGAGCTCTAATTCACGTAACTGGCGGGCCGTACATGACTCTCGAGCAAGCCAATCAGGTTTGCGACCTGATGACTGCCCGGCTCTCGCCCAATGCAAACGTGATCTTTGGAGCCAGGCAGGACCCGGCATTCGGGGACACGATCAAGGTCATGTCGATCATCACTGGAGTGGCTCACGAGAGGCTGGGCAAGGAGATGGTCAGTGCGAACATGCTTGGCGAGGCACTGAACATCGCCAGGAAAACCAGAGAGCGTTCCTCGGACGGCGGATTCCAGAGGTTTGACTAGTGAGCGGGTATGGAGAAGCCTCAAACATGACCGATTGGAGAGAAATCTGATGGCCAGCAGACTCATTGCCCTCAGTATGACGGTTTTCCTGCTGTCTTCAGTGCTGGCAGCACCAGTATCCGCGCAGGCTGTCGAAGATCCGAAGCAGCCTTCGGTTGACAACCCTCACATGCATTTCTGGGGAACTGACGATTTGAGCGCGTGCTGGACCCACTTCGATGGCAATGGAACAGAGGGCTCCTCGGCAGATGGTTTTGGAGAAAGCACGGTCACGAGCGGGAGGCACGAGGTTGACTTCACATGCCGAATTCAAGAGAACTTCAAGCAAGATCTATACTTAGATTCCAACGGAACGATGTTTCTCGAGTTTACTGTAGACGTCTACGCTCCAGGAGAATGCAACCAGGCGAGCCCCTGCGAGGAGTTGAATGTCACATTACTAAAGGGAAACCAGGAAATAGCCAAGGAGCAGTTCAATGGTGTAGATGGTGGAGAACCAGATACAAGAACATGGCAGATCCCTGTGGACTCCAATGCAACTAGGTGGAATAAGTCTGCCGAGGAGCCGGCTATCAACTTTAGATGGGTTGGCAATGCAGACTCTGGATTACAATGCGTTGTTTTTCTCTGTGATTCATACTTCAAGTTCTACTACTCCAACAACGAGGATGGAGAGCCATCCGAGATGAACTTCCCTGTCATCAACATGACCGAAGCGGTAGACCAAGATGGTGGAGGTGACGGAGACGGTGGCGAAGGGAGCCTGCCTGGCGGCCTCCCTGGATTCGGGTTGATGGCGGGCCTCGGGGCACTAGCAATTGCAGCAGTGGCTGCGAATCAGAGGACGGAGCAGGAATAACCGCTAGAAGTCTTTTTTCTAGCTACTAATCTAGGATAACCTCAAACTGAACGATTACCCTGCGTAATCCGATGGCGAGGAGCGTATTGGCCCCGATCATCCTGACACTGCTTTGTACGTCTAGCATGACTCCCATCACTTGGGCTCAGTCAATAGATCCCGAACAACCATCTCCAATCAACAATTTCCTACACTTCTGGGGCAATGAAGAACTGTCCGACTGCTGGGAGAGCTTCGATGGGGATGGCTCTGGAGGATCGGCCGACCAGGGGTATGGGGAAGAGGTGGATGGAGGTGACGCACAGAGGCTCGAGGTGGACATAACCTGTAGAATGAAGTACGATTTCGATGAAAACGTCTATCTCAAGGCAGGGATGAAAATCACGTTGGAGTTCGGTCTGAGGATAGATCACGCTGAAGCAGAATCCGAGGAGGACGAGGACCTCACGATCACCCTGATGAAGGGGTCTGCTGTTGTTGACAGCAGATCTTTCCAAGACATCGCAACCGACCAGGACATCCAGTTGAAATGGGAATTGGATGTTATCGAGAACTCGACATGGTGGAACGCTAGCGATGGGGAGCCGAGTGTTAGGTTCCAGATTTCTAAGGCGGGGTGGGATGCCTCCGGAACCCCCTGCAGCGGACCTTTGCAGATGCTGAAGTGCGGGGGCTTCTTCAGGGTCTACTACTCCAACAATCAAGAAGGATTGAGGACTCAGATCCAGTTCCCAATAGGGGAGACTCCTGAGATAGTCATTGAAGAGGAGCCAGAAGACAAGGGATTACCGGGATTCGGGCTCCTGACCGGCCTTTCGGCGATGGCCATGGCAGTCATAGCGACTCGAAAGGAGCCTCGGACTCCTCGCCTGTAGCCAGGTGCTTCACCTTGACCATGCCCCTGGCCCACTCTTCTGGCATCACCATTACGAGCCTCTCCGCCCCGACCCTCTCGGCATGCCTGAAGACCCACTTCATGCGCTTGTCCTCCAAGACCAAGTCCGCGCTCCTCCCACCGGACCTGATTGATGACGCGACTTTCATTGCTGCCTCCCTGAGCTCTGGGCCCATCCCGAAGACGATGTCCTGGACGCCATTCGGCATCTCCGGGACTAGCCCCTTGGCCTGCAATAGCTCCATCACCACCATGTCCCCGAACCCGAACCCGGTTGCTGGCAGGTCCTTTCCGCCCAGAGTGCCGATCAGCCTGTCATACCTACCCCCACCACACACTGCTCTCAGCTCTCCTGCTCGGTCGTGTGCCTCGAAGACTGGCCCAGTGTAGTATGCCAGTCCTCGTACTACTGATGCATCGAGCTCTATCCAGTCACCGATACCATATGACTCGGCAAGAGAGAATATCGCCATCAGCTCTGAAACTGCCTCGCTGGACTGTCCCAGAGCGGCCCCCATATCGCTCAGATCGGTGATGCTGAGCACTGACTGGATAGTGGAAACCGCCTCCGAGTCGAGGCCCAAATCTGCCAATTGGGCTTCGATGACGTCTTCTGGGAGCTTGTCCATCTTGTCTATCACGATGCAAGTCTGGGAGAATCCCTCTCCAGATATCCCCAGAGACCCGAGGACCTCCTCTAGGACCTTCCTGCTGCTGACCCTGATGGCCAAGTCATCGGATGAAAGCCCCACGCTGCGGAAGAAGTGCACAAGGACGGAGATTAGCTCCGCATCAGCCTCCACCCCCTCTGCGCCCCATATGTCGACGTTCCACTGGTAGTGCTCGCGTCCCCTCCCCCTCTGAGTCCTCTCGTAGCGCCAGCACTGGGGAATGGAGTACCACTTGATTGGGAGGGCAAGTGCGCCGGATCTGGCCATGACCATTCTAGCGAGGGTGGGGGTCATCTCGGGCCTGAGGGCTACCTTGCGCCCCCCCTTGTCCTCGAAGTTGTATAGCTGCTGGGTTATCTCCTCCCCTGACTTCCTGGTGTAGAGTTCCTCGGTCTCCAATACGGGGGCATCGTACTCCTCGAATCCGTGGGAAAGGGCAGCGTTGTGGAACCTCTCGAACAGCCAGTTTCGCACACGCATGTCTTCTGGGTAGAAGTCGCGGGTGCCTCGAACGCCCTTCGTCACGGCACCGCCAAGAACGGGACCACTTCAAGCCCTACGCCGAATTCGGAACTCTTCTACTCTTTCTTTGCGGGTGATGCGACCATCGGAGAGGGGGAAGGCGAACAGCCTCAGGAGCACGAACGAAATGAATCCGAAGGCTGCGGTGTTTGCTGCCCACGAGTAGTAGTGGTTGAATCCGAGGGTGTCGGCGAAGTAGGCAGTAGAGACGGTGGAGACGATCAGTAGTGCGACGTAGATCGTCATCATCACAACCAGGCTCTTCTTGTAATCGGTGAGGGACTCGAAGGTTAGCCATCGATGGAGGTTGTGAGCCAGTATTGAGCTCAGGAAGTAGGAGACTGCCCAAGCGGAGGCAGCGGGGTACTGGTCGGAGATTTGCGCCTTGTACAGGAAATAGTACATCGAGAAGAAGACTGCAACGTTGATGCAACCGACAGCGCAATACATCGCATATTCGCGTAGAAGCTTGCCCCAGGGGTAATCATCACTGACTAGCATATCATCACACCCCTATCCACTCGGAGAGGGTGTGGGCGATATGAACGGGCACGTCATCGGCTAGTAGACCTGGGCCCTTTTCTTGGGCGGCTCTGGAACCTGCCTCCCTGAGGACCGCGCAAGCCAGTCTGGCTGCGGGCCAAGGGGCCATCCCTTGGGCAAGGAACCCGCCGATGGTCCCTGCAAGGAGGTCTCCCGTGCCACTGACTGCCATCCTAGGGTGCCCTCCGGTAGCGTGGCAATGCCTTCCCTGGGGACCAAATATCTCATCCTCGTGTCCCGTGACCACTATGGCCGATTCCTCCTTGGTGCAATTCTCTAGTGCTTGCTGCGGTGACGTTCCAGATAGCCACCTCTCGGACTCTCCCGAATGCGGGGTTGCTACGCCGATTAGCCCATCCGGCCATTTTCCTACTGGGAGCGCTGAAATCGCATCTGCATCGACCACGAGAGGGAGCGACTTGCTGACCGAGAGGGAAATGATATCCCTGACGGCCTCCATGCTTTCCTCTTCCCTCCCAATGCCCGGGCCTATCACCATCGCATCTGGTTTCCTTCCCGAATCGATGAAGTCTGACAATGCCCCTACGGAATCGGGAGTCAAGAATTCCCTGTCGGGGAGTTTCTCGGGAATCAGGCTGGGAGGCCACTGCGACCTGTTGGATGCGGCTGTTGGCATAGCGACGTGAACCAAGTCGCACCCGCTCCTGGCTGCTGCCATCCCAGAGAGCAGAGGCGCCCCATGGTACGGCCCACCGCCCACTACGAGCAGTCGGCCCCTGTCTCCTTTCCTCGCATCCAATTCCATCGACGGGTACCTAGATGCATCCCCGACTCCGCAGTTTCTGACCTCGCTCGGCCAAGGGAGCTCTGAGACCACGATCTCCCCACACTCGGACTCCGACATGCCCATCTTGGGGGAGTGGAACGTGACTGTGCGAACGGGCTTCAGGGCATCTGGGCCCCCCAGACCAGTTGGTATGTCGCAGGACAGAATCGGTAATCCGGTTGACCTAGCCCAAGACGAAATCTCCCTAATCGGAGATCTTAGCTCTGATCCCGAGCCTGCCCCTCCTGACCCGAGGAGGCAGTCGACTATCAGTGTCCAATCGCCTTGGGGGGTATCCGGCCAGACGTGGATTTGCAATCCCTGGGATGCCATGCCTCTGGCACGCGATGAAGTCTCTGTCTTCGATGACTCGTGGCTTGACAATACCGAGGTACGGATGCCGGCAAGGGAGCATGAGCATGCCGCTAAGAAGCCGTCACCCCCATTGTTGCCGGGTCCGCAGAGGAATAGGACCCCCTCGTCACCCGAGGCCTTCGCGACCTCGTGTGCCAGAGCCTCTCCCGCGGCTGTCATGAGTACGAACTCATCCACGCCGAGACTAGCGGAGTTGATGTCGAAAACCGCAACTTCGTCCCAGTGCATGTCCCAGCGTGTCCCCTCGCTGGCTCCCTTCATCTTCCAGCCTCATGCCAGACCTAGTTCCTCGATGACGTGGTCTGGAAGCTCGTCGCCCAACTGGAAGATATGAGGGTCGGATCCGCCGGGGAGCATGTCGATCGGTGCTTCCGCGCCCTCTGGGACGTTCCTGAACAGTGGTCTCGAGATCAGTACCTTGTTGAACCCGACGAACAGGGATGCTGTGACCCCCCAGAAAAGCAGGATTATCGAAATCCCATGGGGGTTCGCTGGATTCCAGGGGTCGTCGACATTGGCTAGCAGATCCGCGAAGTACGAGAGCATCAGGACGGAGAACATCAGTGGGAATCCGAGGTACATGATGTAGTCCCACCAGCGACCGATCCACCAGTCGTTGTCTCCGGTGTTGATGTAGTCATCACGGAAGGCGGAGACTCCATGGTCCAGGTAGTCCCTGAGGCTGAAGCCCTCGACCCCGTTGTCGCTCTGCCACGCCTTGTACCGCGACCACCCGTACTTCCAGATGGTGTATGCCATGAAAAGGCCGCTGAACATCAACCCGTACCCCCAGATGTGGTCCTGGACCTCGAGGAACTGCGGGAAGGCTACCCCAGTGGAAGGATCGATCTTGATCCACAGGACCGCGCTGGGGATGCCGAAGAGGAAGATCGCAAAGCCGGTCAGGGCAACCGACTTTGAGCGGTCGAAACCGTGATCTACGAAGTTCCGGACGCAGAGTTCGACAGTGGATATCATAGATGTCAGTGCAGCGAAAGAGAGTGCTAGGAAGAAGATGGCGACCATCGCGAGTTGGACGACTGGGCCGCCCGGTGCCTGGGCGAATACCTCAGGCAGAACCAGGAAGGTGATTGCCGAGCTACCCCCACTTACTGCCCCCAGGGGATCAGGTGAAACCGAGAACACTGCCATCATCACAGTGAGTCCGGCGATAATGCTGATGCTGTTGTTGGCGAGGCACATCGTGGCTGCGTTCAGAGTGGTATCCTCGTCCTTCCTCATGTACACGGAGTATGTTATCGCCATCCCCATCCCTGCAGAGCAGGACCAAGCGGACTGGGAAAGGCCGTTTATCCAAGTCTCCGGCTGGACCAGGTACTCCGGTTGAATGCTGAACATGTAGATGAATCCGTCAAGGCTTCCGTCCTTGACGTCCATTACGAACGATAGGAATAGGGCTGCGAAAAGCAGGACGAATAGCGACACCATCAGAGTGACGTTTGCCTTCTCAATCGCCTTGGCACCCCCCCATATTGCGGCTAGGGTGATCAAAACGGTAATCATCTGGAAGAAGATGACCTGCCACGGGGACTGGAGGAATGAGTTCCAGACCTCGATCGTGTCAACCTCTTGGGAGAGGCCCCCTCTGATGGCAATCTGGAAGTAGTTCAGGCACCATCCCGTGACCACGGCGTAGTAGAATCCTATTGCACAGTTTATCCATGCGGTCCATAGGCCCATCCACGCGAACCTTCGTCCGGCGAAAATCCTGAATGTTCCAACGGTCCCAACCCTGCTTCTCTTGCCCAATGCGAACTCGGCAATTATCAGAGGGACCGACCAGAGGAATAGGAAGATCAACCATGGGACGAGGAATGAGCCACCACCGTTGGCACCCACCATCCGAGGGAACCTCCAGATGTTTCCAGTTCCGATGGCTGCACCGATGGTCGCGAAGATGAGGCCTAGCCTACCACTGAACTGGTCGCTTGACTGCTCAGCCTGCGAATCCAAGATATCGCCTCACTCACCCTTTCCGGGGTTGATCACTGCGGGAGTTGGAATTTCTTCGGGAGGCATTCCGAAAATCCTCTCGTCCTCCGAGAACATCTCCCTAAGGGTGAACCCAAGGCCCCCCCATACGAAGGTGGCTATGACGAGGAACATCAGGATGCTGAGGATTGCGTCCCCAAACCCTGCTCTGTAGGGTATTGACAATTCGTAATAGTTTCCACCATCTTCCAAAGTCGGGTAGGTGAATGGGAAAGCGCCGTTGGTGGTTCCAAGCATTGCCTTGTACTGGATCTTCCCTACAGAGGTGTCTGGAAGTGGGACGAGGCTGACCAGTCGGGTTCCGTTTGAGCCGTCCAGTAGAGTGCACTGATCGGATGTCTCGTTGAATCCGGATCTCTCCCATGGAACTTCTACCCAATCAGTCGGGCCGAAGTCGTTCTGTTGCCTGGTTGGCTCCACGAAACGCCACATGAGGTGCGTCATTTCCACATCTGGGCTAAAGGGGAACATCGGGTCTAAGCAGAGTCCGACAGGTATGTCGCCGTCAGATGGAACGGAGACATTTGTTGGGGGTTCCAACCACTGTGTGGAAGTGGTGTTCTCAATGCCTACAATGGCTCTGTACCGAGGATCATCGGCCATCTCAATCATGTAGAACGGGACCCCGAGGTTCCTCACAGAAATGTGGGCAATGTCCTCCGGGTTCTCGTGGAACGCGTTTCCAATCTCAATTGTGTAGCAGTACGAATTGTGAACACCATAGTGCCAGTCGCAGAAATCTCCAGTCGTGGGGTAGAGATCTGAAGACTGCATGGGAGCGTAATCAGTCATCTGCCCCATCATCTGGCCGTGATATACCAGATACTCGTCGTCTGGGGAGTAGCAGTTCGTGCAATGCCCCCATGGCCAGAGGACCAGTTCTGAGAATGAGTGCCATGTGAGTGTGGACTTGAAGTCCGAGGCCAAGTCACCGTCATCGTCGTTCATCTCAGTGAGATCTTGGATGAACTTGGTCTCTGGTTCGGTATTGCCACCCCACCAATCCTCATCCGTCTGACCGTCTGCATCGTCGTCCTTGCCGTCGACGTGGTCCTCGTTAATCTGACCGTCGCCATCGTTGTCCTCAGTGTTCGCAGGTCCGTTGTAAACGTCGTTATTGGGCCCGTCGGCATAGCAGAACCCCGGGAAAAGAGGGCCCGTGGCACCCAAGGGTGCGCCCCACTCGAACTGATAGTTCCGATTGAGGTCAACACCATCGCATCCTTCATCGACAGCCTCGTCGATATCAGGAATTGGGGTCACCCCGGTGTGGGTGTTGTCGCGTAGGTTCTTCCTCCATCCACTCTGATAGCAGTTCTCCCATGCGGTTTCTCCACAGAATTCCTCCCTGTCGTACCTATTGCCATCTACGTTAAGCATGGGAATGAGATATATCTCTCGGGTATTGACCATGTCGGTGATGAACTGCTCGCTGAAGTCCTCATCGACGCCCAGGTCACCGGGACCGCAGGGGTTACCGTCCCCATTGCTGTCTTGGAATGAAGAGTTCAGCATCAAGCAGTCGCCATCGTTGTCTATGCCATCCCAACCGTCTTCGTCGATCAAGCCGTCTCCATCGTTATCTATCCCGGCCTTGCCATAGTAGAACGCTACGGTTTCCAAGAAAAACATCGGGACCTCGTATGACATCCACTCCCTGGCATGGTGGTTGCCCACCAGCATAACGTCTGGGCGATCGGCATAGTTTCCATCGTCTCCATTGAAATCATTGTATTCACCGCTCTGAACATTTCCAGTAATCTTCATCCACGGACTAGCGTGGTTGTAGTACCACCCCTCGTACTCGTCGGATGACATTACGTCTCCTCTTGCATTAAATCCGCCGAGAAGCCCTTCATGGAATTGAAGGAAATCGGGATAGTACGCGGCTAGTGTCTGCATCCTTTGTTTCATAGAGAAATAATCGTGATATGTTCGGAACTGTAGTTGGTCGGCGTCTCCATGGGGGCCCCACGGGAAAATCTGGTTTGCATACTCGGTTGACCAGATGTCTTCTGGAGATGTTCCTGAATCTGGCTCCTGGGCGGTTGTTATTGGGGCTAGCGCAATCGGAGAGAGCATGCTCAGAAGGAATGGTAGGAGCATCGCAGTGACTGGTAAACCGCGATTGGAGAGTCTCTTTCTTCCCGGATCAGAAGAGGTTTGACTAGTCATGCTATGTTTTGCGGAGAAACCCTACGTATTGAATCGTACGGAGAACGGTCCAAAGGACCGGGATGGTTTTTTGAGGGGGACCTCGTCGGAAAAGGCATGACAATCGGGTCTGAAATTGCTGAATCATTGACTGGGAAAGAGGCTTTTTACGGTTTTTCCGCGTTTGGAATTGGCTTCCTTGTAATGCTAATCGGGATTTCGGTGGGTGTTGGAATAATCTCCAGGAGAGTCCTATTCCCTAGGCTAATGGACCTCCTCTCGAAGACTGAGAGGATTGACGGGAAGACGCTGTTCGCACCCAAGTCCCTTGGGTGGATGATTGGTTTGCTGGCGATGTGGCAGTCTGTAGACTGGGTTCTGGTGAACGTAAGTGCGGCAGATGGCGAATACATCTGGGAGACTGGCTTGATGCAGGATATTGGGCAGTTATGCAGAGCTGGATTTGTGATTCTCATGCTAATCGCGGCATACAGGCTAGTCGACTACCTGGATGCGTTCATCGTTGTTGAGGGGGACAATATGGCATCAAGGAGGTCCCTAGCTAGCGTTGCAGAGGCCATCGGAAGGCTAGCAGTGGTGATAGTTGGTATCTTCGTTTTGGCGGGGCTAGTGGGATTGAATCTCAATGGCATGATTGCGGGACTGGGAATCACTGGTCTAGCACTGGCTCTTGCAGCAAAGGATTCCGTGGCAAATGTCTTCGGAGCGATTTCGATAATCATCGATCAGCCGTTCAATGTCGGAGACTGGATTATCGTAGATGACGTTGAAGGCGAAGTAATCAGCATCGGCCTTAGGACCACTATGATCAGAACCGGCAACGATACGATTGTGACTGTTCCCAATTCCTACATCACAAGCGAGCCTGTGGAGAACTTCACCATGAGGAGGTTCAGGAGGATCAGGCCGTCATTTGAGTTCGAGGAGGATAGTGATGAGGGGAATCTGAAGAAGTTCTGCGATTCTCTCTGTGAGCAGGTTCTTGCCGACCCTAGAGCGACCAAGGCGGGGGATTCCTGGGTGAAAATCACAAACAGCCTCCCTCCCAAGATTACTGTTTCATGCAATTTCTACTGCGCGTCTAGTTCCAACATCCAGAGGGAGTTTACCGAGGATATTCTGCTAATGGGTAGAGCCAGGGGATCGGAGTGTGAACTGAGTTTCCATGAGCCCAGACGTAGGGCCAAGCTCTAGGTGTTTGTCTTGGCAAAACTGATTTTGATCCGCCATGGACAATCTGTTTGGAATGCTGAGAACCGATTCACCGGATGGACCGATGTTGATCTATCTGAGAAAGGGGTCCTGGAGGCTGAAGAAGCCGGCCAGGAACTAAGAAACCAAGGAATTGACGTAGTCCATACAAGCGATTTGATTCGCGCACAGAGAACTGCTGAGATTGTCATTCAGGCTAATGACTCCTCAAACGAAACTGTGACTAAAACCGACTGGAGGTTGAACGAGAGGAATTACGGTGAGCTCCAAGGACTAAACAAGGCAGAAACGGCTGAGAAGCATGGGTCGGAACAGGTCCATATCTGGAGAAGATCTTTCGATGTGGCCCCCCCGGATGGAGAGAGTCTGGAGATGACTGCGGAAAGGACAATCCCCTACTTCGAAGAAGAGATACGCCCGGATCTTGAGTCGGGGATGGATGTCCTAGTTTCAGCGCATGGAAACTCTCTGAGGTCAATTGTGATGCATATCGAGGATATTTCCCCGGAGGACATAGTTTCATTCGAGATCCCGACTGGAGTGCCTAGGTACTACGAGTTCATAGAGGGAGAAATCAAACTAGTTGATTGAATGGAATCTCGGGCGAGGGGGACATCCTGCGATAAGTCCTCATCAGAACTATGCTGGCAATGAAGCACAATGATGGCGTGAAAATTTCCTGTAGTGATGGGGGGAAAGAGGCGTAAAGCGAGGATATCCCCAATAATCCAGCCATTATCGACAGAGCCCCTATTGTTCTGTTGTTGAACATCTTCTTCTGTAAACTAGGAACGAACTCGATTAGTCCCATTGCAGGCTGAGGAGGGCCAGATTGATGGGACGTGGCCTCGACTACATCGAGCAGGCACTGTTCGTACTCCCAGATGGCTAGACCACCTCGGTGGGTGTAAAACACATTCTCAGAGGCCCATTTACTGGGGGCAGTTTCCCTCCAGCCCCCAATCAGTGAGAGTCTGAGTTCAACAATGTCCAATTGTGATCCTGTGCCATAGTGCAGTCTGGACAGATCGTGGGTCAATGAAGCAAGGTCCCTGATAGCTGGGAAGCCGCAATCGGGTGGATGGAGTGCATCGGATAACCTCGGTCTTCCGATTCTTATGGAGTCGCCCCTGAAGTCATCTAGTCTGACGTCTCCAATCGAGAGCATGCAATCTGAATCTCTTGAATATGGGACTCTCCAAATGGAACGAGCGTGGAGAGCCTCCTCTATTCCTGCCACCCTGGAGTTCCATCTCTTGGGATCGGGAGGAGTGACTCGGGTGTCCCTGACGTGGTTATGCAGGGCTCCTAGCGACCTGCCGCATTTCCTGAGAATCTCGTCTGATTTGCCCTTGTCTCCATTTTCCAAGGCTTCGGATAGTAATTCTCTGGAGTTTGGGATCTGGCTTATTTCATTCCTAATCAAGATGACATCAGAACCATTCCAAGAATACCCCCCGCAAGGTAAATCACAAGATTCTGGGTAGGAGTTGACTCTCTTCCTGAGTAAACCATCGGACCCCCACGGAAGAAACTCGGCTATCCATTCCGCCTCTGAACCGAGATGGGCCACCGGGCCACGACCATTATCGGAAATTGAGACTTGGTCTATCGAATTGGGTTCTGGGACCTCGCCCCAAGCATCCAGTTCCGAGACAAGGTCAATCCAGTCGGACGTTTTGCTCAACTCGGAAGGCTGGATCGTCGAGCATGAAAATGCGGATAGCTTGCCCCTTCCGGAGAATTCTAGTCTCTCGAATCCACGTGGAGCGATTTCAGTGTGTTCAATTTGAAGCAGGGCTGCGGGCCTCCAAGATTCAACCCCCTCCGGCATCTTCATCGGGACTTGGAAAGGGTCCAAGGCTTCATTGAATCGGTCTGCGAAGGCTTTGAATTGTAGTGGCCCAAGCGAATGCTGTGGGCCAGAGTGATTCCGAAATCCCAATTGCAGTCGACATGGATGGGACACTAATCCTCACTGACATGAGCTGGGTAAGCATTCGAAGGGTGATACTCAGACGTCCGTGGACAATAATGGGAATGCTGGTGAAGGAGTTCACGGGGAGGAGGGCCCAATGGAAGAGGGATCTAGCGGAGAAGCTTATTTTCGATCCCTCCGAATTGGAATATCACGAGGGTTTCCTTGATTGGCTGACTGGGGAGAGGGCAAAGGGCAGGACCTTGATTCTAGCCACTGCATCTGACAGACTAATTGCAGAGCAAGTAGCCGGTCACGTCGGGCTATTCTCTGATGTAATGGCCTCTGACTCATTATTCAATCTAAGAGGGGAAAAGAAGGCCGAGGCCCTAGTATCTAGATTCGGAGAAGGGGGATTCGCTTATGCGGGCAACAGCAAGCATGACTTGCCAGTTTGGGAACACTCGGGGGAAGTGATTGTAGTAAATCCCGAGAGGGGGCTTCTGGATAGAATCGGAGATTCGGCTGACATCATTTTCGAATAGGCCGTTTCTGGTTAGTTGTCTTAACGTTTGTACCTCCCGGGGCAAGTATGGGAAGGAGGGGGAAGAGGCTTGGTCGGGGAATCGACGGTTTTGCAAAGCGACTTCTGAAGTACAGGGTTTTCTCAATTCCAGCAAGAGCGTTGTCTAACTCATGGTTAGCTTGGAGTTTCGTTTCAAGATTAGATAGAGTTCGTGCTAGAAGGAAGCGTGACAGAGTTGCCAGAAGTGATTTGCCCCAGCATATCTCCATCATCATGGACGGCAACCGAAGGTTCGCCTGGAGTCTGAGTCTGGGTGCGGAGATTGGCCATAGGCATGGTAAGGAGAAGTTGAGGGAGGTAATGGACTGGGTAATCGATCTGGGGATACCCTATCTCACAGTTTACGCGCTTTCGACCGAGAACCTATCAAGTAGGGACTCAGATGAGTTGGAGGCTTTATTCGATCTATACGTTGCCGGCCTGGATGAAATATCGGAAGATGAGAGAATCCACTCCAGGGGAGTCCGAGTCAGGGTTGTCGGCAGGACCGAAGAGCTCCCGAATAGGGTTAATCGGGCAATCGAGAGTGCACAAGAGAAGACCAGTGGCTACTCCAATTTCACTTTCACTGTATGCCTTGCATACGGAGGAAGGGAGGAGATAGTCGACGCTGTGAAGGGGATTGCCTCTGATCACGCTTCTGGGACTCTATCCCTGGAACGGATTGACACTGCCGAGATTTCTAATCGCCTGTACGATGCGGAGATCCCGGATCCGGATTTGGTAATCAGAACTAGTGGAGAGGAGCGAGTCTCCAACTTCCTACTTTGGCAGATCGCATACTCTGAGCTATACTTCACTGACGTACATTGGCCTTCTTTCACGAAGTCGGATCTGTATGACGCGATAGAGACCTATCAGAGGAGGAGGAGGAGATACGGTGAATGATAGTTTTCGGAACCCCTCGCTTGCGGTGGACGCGATTTGCCTCAGAAGAGACCTTGGGGAGGTCCTCCTAATCAGGAGAGGGTTATCTCCATGGAAAGGGAAGCTTGCATTCCCTGGAGGTTTTGTCGACTATGGTGAGAATCCTGAGACCGCTGCATTACGAGAACTGCTGGAAGAAACCGGGGTAGAAGGTTGGGGCCCCCGGGTGTATGCAGTGAAAGGTAACCCAGGGAGGGACCCGCGAAAACACGTAGTATCAATCTTCTACCTAGTTCAGACTGACGAAGAATCAGTGCCCGAGGCTGGAGATGATGCCGCAGAAGCAGAATGGGTGAATCTGGATAGCATTGTTTCGGGAGATGTGGCAGGCGACCATTTCGAAGTCATTGAGCAACTACGCAAGTAACGCTATACACCCAACCTCATAGCAAAGACATGAGTAGGAAGTTGAAGATTGATACCGGTGGAGAGAAATTCGGACCGTACAGCCCGGGAATATCTGTGAAAGACCATATCTGGTTATCCGGCCAAATCGACGTAGACGCGGGAGATGAAATTGGGCCCCAAACTATTGGCACTTTGGCCAAGATTGCTGATTTACTCGCGACTGCAAATAGCTCAAAAGCTGATTTGGTAAAGGTCACCATTCTAATGACGGATATCGATTATTATGGAGAGATTAACGAGATTTATGGAGAATGGCTAGGTGATATCATCCCACCTGCCAGGGCTGCATATTGCGTTTCAAAATTGCCGCTTGGCGCGCTAGTGGAGATTGTGTGTGAGGCGTTTAGGAGCTCTGGGGAATACAGGACAGATTTTCCTCCGGAGCTAGAGGAGGCCTTGGTATAGTGAAATTGGATGATATCATTGTGAAAAGATTCGAGGCTCCGGATGAGGTTAGGACCTTCGAGAAGGGCAAGTTTGAACTTGTTCACTTTGAGGGTATGACGATTGGCAGAGCAACTTACTACCCTGGGTGGAAGTGGTCGGATGATGTCTCTCCTATTTCAGGAACTGACTTCTGTGAAGTAGAGCATTTGGGGATGGTAGTCTCTGGTGTCGCAACGTGTGCTTTCAAAAACGGGGAAGTTCGCGAATTGCGAGCAGGGGACCTATTCTACATAGGACCGGAACCGCATGATAGTTGGGTGGTTGGTGACGAGGATTACATCTCTCTGCATTTTCAGGGAGCAGAGGAATATGCAAAGTGAGAGAATTCAAAAGAAAACAACATAGCACAATCGAATGAGGATATCCGAATGAGTGTTTTCAAGGCCTATGACATCAGAGGGATTGCAGGAGATGAATTAGATGTCGAATTCTCTGTACGACTAGGTCAGGCGATTGCTACCCATCTTGATGCAAAAAGCGTATCCTTGGTCCGAGACATCCGTGAGACGAGCCCGAGTTATCACGAGGCCTTCGTCAGGGGGCTTATGTCTGCTGGCGCGGATGTTATTGATCTGGGAATCTCAACGACGGGGGTCCTCTACAGGTCGACCGTTGATCTTCCTGTAGATGTCGCTGTAGCAATTACTGCTAGTCACAATCCACCCGAATACAATGGTTTCAAAATCTGCCAAGGAAAAATGCCACTGGGCGGAGAAGACTTGCAAGATATCAGAAGAACCTTCGAGGCTGGTGAATTCAGAAAGGGCGATGGTGATTACCTCTCTATGGATGACTACGAGGATTCCTACATAGGAGCAATTGAGGAAAGCGTAAGGAAGCCTTCAAGAAAAGTCAGAGTAGTACTGGACTGTGGGAATGCTGTTCCGGGCCCTTTGGCACTTAGGACCCTTGAGAAACTAGGAGTAGACGTGATACCCATCTACTGCGACTGGGATAATTCGTTTCCAAATCATCCACCGGATCCAACGAGGCAGGAGAACATGATTGACCTTGGAAAGGCAGTTGTCAAACACGGTGCAGAATTCGGGATTGGCATGGATGGCGATGGTGATCGTCTAGGCGTGGTTGACGAAAATGGAAATTTCATCCATGCAGACCGGTTGATGGGGATATTCGTCAAAGATGTACTGGAAAACATCGAAGAAGGTGCTTCTGAGGAGGAGAGAACCATCTTCTTCGATGTAAAGTGCAGTATGGCTCTGGAGGAGTCAATTCTTCGATTGGGTGGAGTTCCCAAGATGGTCAGAACCGGTCATACTTTCATGAAACTGGAGTTGGGAGAGAATCCGGGTTCTCCGATGGCAGGAGAGATGTCGGGCCACTTCTTCATGAATGACCGCTGGGATGGTTTCGATGACTCGATTTACAATGCTGTCAGACTTCTGGAGATCGTCAGCAGGGATAAGTCCCCAGACCATGGGGGTGTGAAATTCTCAGAACGGTTCGAGTTCATGCCAGAGTACCCATCTACAGACGAGGGGAAGGTCCCATTAGTCGGAGACAGGGAGGATGTTATGGCTGCAGTAAAGAGTGCGTTTGCAGACATGGAGTTCTCAGAAGTTGATGGGGTCCGAGTCAGATATGATGAGGGTTGGTTCCTTTGTCGTCCAAGCAACACAGAGCCGATTCTAGTGATGAGGGCTGAGGCCAAGGATCAGGCCTCTTTGGAAGAAATATTGACAGACATAGAAGGCAGGATAGGGCATGTCGCAGACATTGGAAAACTAAAGTGAGTCACTGAGAATTGCCCATCGATTTCACCGATTCTCTTATGTCAGTATCGAAGGTGGGCGCTTCGCTGCCACTGTAGCTTAGCCCGGTAGAGCGTCTGATTCGTAATCAGAAGGCCGAGAGTTCGAATCTCCCCAGTGGCTCCATCACGATGCTAGTCCCATGCTCCCTATTGCATCGTCATACTTTCTAGATGAGTCTTTCAGAGAAGCTATGACGGGCATCGACTCACCGGATAGGAAACTCATTGTTGAGCCGCCGCCAGTGCTGTTGTGCGAAATGAGATTCGAAGCACCTCTGCTGTTTACCAGAGCACTTGTGTGACCTCCCCCAATAATGGTCATCGCATTCGTCTCTGTGCACATATTGAGGATCTCGATCGTTCCGAAAGCAAATTCGGGGAGTTCGAAGTATGATGCTGGGCCGTTCCATAGAATGCATCCGGCATTCTGCACCAGGGGTTTGAGTAATTTTAGAGTCTCTATACCAACGTCGTATATTGGATTATCAGTAGGTAGGTCATCTATTGACAGAGGAATTCTCTTTCCATTCGACTCGACTGCAACATCTACTGGGAGGACGGCTTTTTCTGGATGTTCAGAAATTATTCTCTGGGACATCTCCCATGCTACTTCGAAGTCATCACCAAGTGAATTGCGGATGAAATCCTTATTTCTCTCACCAATGTCATTGCCGTCGATCCAGAGCATCAAGTTGCCTGTTACGCCGACAAATGCTATTTTGTCCACTTGTTCCCTTGAAATGAGATTCAATGCGACCCTGACTGAGTCATCGCATTTTGCCCCACCAAGTATTGCTAGATATGGTCTTGGAGGGTTCCTCAATGCAGTTCTTAGACTTCGGATCTCCTTCTCCATTAGAGTTCCAGCAATACAAGGAAGTGAGTGGGTAAATCCAGTTAGGGTGGGTGATCTTCGATGGGCTGCGGCAAATGCATCTGTCACAAATACGTCTGAAACCGAGGAAAGAGATGCGACGATATCGGTGTCTTCTGTACCCTTGTTTGAACTGTACTTTACCCCATACTCTTCTTCATTTTTTCTTACGTTGTCCAGGAAAATGATCTCCCCCTCGGACATGCTTCTAATCTCATCGAGAGCTTCGTCCCCGCAGACATCTGGAACGAATTTGATTGGCCGCCCTAGTATCTGAGAAAGTCTCTTGCAATGCTTGGACATACTGGTGAAGTCAGATTTACCTGGTCTGGATTGGTGTCCAATGATTACCACTCGTGATGACTCAAGGGCCTTTAGAGTGGGGATGATCCCTCTCAGTCTTCCATCATCCAGCAACCTTCCAGTAGAAGGTTCTAGAGGGGAGTTTACGTCGACTCTGTACAGAACGGTTCTCCCTCTGAGGTCGACGTCTTCGAGGGTCAGAACCCCTTCCACGGCTCGTCCACTAGGAGAGGGGTTTTGGCCGTTGTGGATGATTTTCTGAATGCTTTTGACCCAAAACCCCTTTCTGTTATGGCAATTCAAGACCATATGTGGAATGGGATACATCGACTTTGTTTGGGCCTGATGGGCAAGACTGGAGGGTCCCTGTTTCTGAATTAGAGAGCAGACAAGAAAGGATGTCAATCGCATTGGCAGAAGGGGGCATCGAATCTGCGTACATTGAGGATCCTGTAGAGTTGTATTGGCTAACGGGAGGTCGCCAAAGCTCTGCTTTTCTAATTGGGGCCGAGGGTGCTGACATCCAATCTAGGCACTTGGTTCGCAGATCGGTTGCAAGGGCTGCTTTCGAGGGAGGAGAGGGGGATTGCCCCCACCTCACAGAGAAGCATCCTCGGATGGGTGAGTTGTCGGTGAAGTTAGCGAAGTACGGATGTATCCGTAAACCTGCAATGACAGAGCAGAAGGTTCCGCAAAGCCGATGGAGTTTCATTAGTGAGAAAATGGAAGGATTGGAGGGGGACTCTCAAGATTGCACCGACCTACTATACAAATTGAGAGAGGTGAAATCAGAATGGGAGGTGTCGATGATGCGAGAAAGCGGGGAAATCAACCACTCCATGTTCGAATCTATTCGTGAGACCGGGGGACTTGGGAAAACTGAGTTGGAAATGGCCGGAGTCGCTGAAGAGGTCAGTAGGGCTTCTGGATTCGGTGGGAGGATTAGAATGAGGAAGTGGCCAATGGATTGTGACAGAGTTGTAATTGCTGCAGGTAGATCAGGAGGGGTCCCCTCATACTTCGACTCCGCCGTAGGTGGTGTTGGTGGGAGTCCAATTTCACCACTTGGGGCGGGATTCTCAAGAGTCAGAGAGGGTGATCCTGTTCTCATTGACATTGTTCACGTTCACAGAGGTTACGTTTCTGATTGCACCAGGATGTTCTGTTCTGGAAAATTAGACGGAGAATGGGAAAAGAGATTGAGTGACATGACTGAAATTGGTGCATTGGTCAAGAGGTTATTGGGGAGAGGGGAAGATTGCTCAACTGCTTGGAGAGCTGGCAGAGAGGTTGCTGAAGAAATGGGTCATGGCGAGAACCTAATGGGGATTAGCCCCGAACAGGCGGGTTTTCTGGGGCATTCAGTGGGATTGGAGCTTGATGAGACCCCGGTGGTGGCCAATGGGTTCGATCGCCCCCTACATTTGGGGGGAACTATGGCAATCGAGCCAAAGGTGATTCACAGAGACGGGGCAATAGGGGTAGAAGACACCTGGACTAGGACCCCCGAGGGCATGGAATGTCTTACTTCGGGAGATGGGCTTCCCAATCTGATACGGTGGTGAACGCATGGAAATCGTACTATCTTTCAGTTAGTCCTATTTCCGGTTTCGTTCACGACGATTCATGGGTGGGGGCTCCGGTGTTGTTCATAGAACCGTAGCGAGAACCCTGAGGAAGCGGAATGACCCACATGGGAAGTCGATTGTTGACCCATCAATTCTGAAGGGAGT
Organism: Candidatus Thalassarchaeaceae archaeon; assembly: GCA_965660655.1. GTDB lineage: Archaea > Thermoplasmatota > Poseidoniia > Poseidoniales > Thalassarchaeaceae > UBA36. The sequence goes on from CBFIAW010000005.1 coordinate 26,825, forward strand.
GGAAATAGATAATTCAGGAATTGTAGAGCTTTGGATAAAGCCCAGCAATCCACACTGCCCTTGCTGTCTTGATGATCTGATCGACTTGAGGGGTCTGTTGAAGAAGCAACGAGGGGTTCTTGCATGTCATATCGAAATTGTGGGAATTCCTCAATCAGATAGGTGGACTGCAGCCATCAACGAGTAGCTCAGGGTTTTTCTTCGTCCCATTTGTTTCTCTCTCCGACCTCAATGAGTTTCTGAGAGATTCTGGTGTAGAGCCACCATGACATTACCGATATTCCGACTACGGACACAGTGAGGGAGACCAGGAAATCGGACATTCCGAATTCACCGGTCCTCCCACCGAGTCCATCTTCCAGTTTGCTTGTTGAACCTCAGGCCGGCCTTCTTCATCCACTTGTTGAACTTTGTAGCCCCTGCACCTGTGGCGATGATGAATTCCTCCCGGTCCTCCTGCGCCTGGATGTACCCCTTGGCCGCAATTGTCTGATCTATCCACTCGTCTATGCTCATTAGCACCCCCGAAAGTGTGCTGGCCTCCAATGCCGCTTCCAATTCCTCTGCTGAAGCCCCGGCGGACTCCAGATCCCTCATCAGTAGGTCTGTGATTGAACTGGACTTGTCCTTCTTTGGAGGCTTGATAACAGGTAGGCGAGGTTTAATCTTCGGATCTATTGTTATCCTAGAACCGTTGTTCAATCTACTCTCAACCGACTGAGCCATGGAAGCGTGGAACTCCTCCTCGCAGTCCCAGCAGATGAATGAGAAGTCAGAGGGGCTTTCCATGATGTTGCTCCCTCTCGGATCCATCTCCTCTCCGCAATGTGGGCAGGCGTGAAGACAGAGAACAGGGGCGATCTTCCTGCGGAAGTCGACAATATCTTGAGGGGTCCCGGCAAGTTCTAGCATTTCGTGATCCCTAGCGGCCTCAAGGCCCCTGGTCTCTAGTTGGTCCCTTAACTTTGATCTCTGCTCATCCTTAGATTCGTCATCTAGGTTGTTCTCTAACTTCACAATCAACTCGACCGTTTTGCCAAGTCGGTTCATTACTAGCTTCTTGTTCCTGAAGTCCTCTACCCTTACTAGACGAAGTTGCTCCTTCTTCTCTTGCAATTCTGCGTGGATGTCTTTCTGCTCACGCTTGAACCGAGTCTCCTCGATCTTGTCGACCTTCTTCTTGTTGTCCGAGAGGACATCGGCTAGGAACCTCTGTCTGCCTGATGATCTTGGACCGGCCCTTACTGCATCCAAGACTGATTTGGCTACCTCTTTCTTGATTCCGTAGTTGTTGATTAGGGTTTCAGCATCTAGCGTCTTGAGATCCCCAATCTTGATTCCTCCGTCTGCGAGAATCTGAGCAGTCGTCTCATCGATTCCCCTCCTCAATAGAGCGAGATAGGTGTCCTTCTTTGCCACTAAATCCCTCCCATTGGCTCAGGTTACTTCTCCACCTAGGCTGACCCTCGGAAGGGGGGGGCCTCTATCAAGTCGATGTCAAATTGTCCAGAATTGCTATTCCGAGGAGATCTCAGCGACTATTGATATCCAATCGATCGGCTCTAGATTCTCGGGCCTCAGATCGGCCCAGCCATCTTCCAAATCTGGAGAATTTGAAGAGAACAATTTCGTGACCGATTTCGACCATCTCTCCCTGTGCCACCCAGAAACACGAGAGATTCTGGACGGAGGTTTGGATAGTAGGGTCCTCATCTTTCTCCTTCTGTTGGAGAAGCAGTGCCTGGTGATAATTCTGAACAGTTGCTTGTTCGTTCCTTCGGCCTCGGGCCTAATGGCCGGCTTGAGGACTACGAGTCTAGATTGTACACGAGGGGATGGGCTGAAGGAACTTGGAGAGACCCTTCTGTCTAGGGAGACGTCGAAGTCGAGCCACAGATTCAGACCCAATGGCCCAATGTCATAGGGAGCGGAGGACATTGCCATCCTGTGAGCGAATTCCTCTTGGACCAAGAGAATGGAAAGTTGTATTGGTTCGGAATGATGATATTTCGTGATTCTATCAACTATCGGACTTGAAATCTGATATGGGAGATTAGATATCACGTGCGTAATCCCTTCGGGCCATCTTTCTGAGACTGCATCGGCTTCTTCGAGAACTAGGGTGCATTTTCTTTCTCCGAATATCCGTTCCAAGTGTTCCACTGACTGTTTATCAATCTCTATCGCTGTGACATTGGAATGGCTCCTTAGCAATTCTAGGGTTAGTGATCCTGGGCCCGGACCAACCTCTAGTACGTGAGAATCACTCGAAAGAGGGGAGTGGAATTCTTCTGTGAGGCGCATGGTTCTCTCGATTACTTCCTCATCGACCAAGTAGTGCTGTCCAAGTAATCTGTTGGGATTTATACGATCCCGGAGAAGGTCGACAAGAAGTCGGGTATCAAGACCTTCGAGCGACTCCATATCACTGCTCTGTGCGGACTAGCAAATCAAGTAAGCGGGGAGTCTGGGCAACATCCTCCATCTCCTTCACATACCGTTCTGCAAGAAGTTGGACTGACTCTATGCCACAAGCCTCGTCTATATCTTCGAAGGTTTGCCATCCTGCAATACCCCTCTTTTGGACCATCTGTATGGCCTTGGAGTTGCCAATGCCCGCCAATAATTGGAATGAGTGGAATTTTAGCGACATCGGACCAGCGCTGTTGTAGAATGAGATATGTCTATCGGGATCAGCTCGAATTGAGTGGGAAAGGGCGGTAACTAACTCTTGTTGTGAGGTCCCGCTAAGATCCTTTAGACGCACTTCAGATAGTGAGCCGATATTTTCCACGGGGATTTCGATTGTCTCACTTACAGAAAAACCGGTTATATCTCTTACTCTTGCTCTGAGTAAATACAGCGAAGGCTCGCTAATGCACTGAATCTCATGACCGATTGGTCTTCTTTCCTGGATATCAAGAATTCTTAGTCGGGCCTCTTCGTGGAAGGGGTCAGTTTCCTCTCCGTCGGGGTCTTGGGTGTCCTTGGGCTGCATAATCTCCAACCTACCCAGAATGGTTCTCCCTCATGAATGAGTTGTTTGAAAGGGGTTTGAATCACTATAGGACGTGTTGACGGATCACGGTGATTACTTCCTCGATTTCCGAGGTGTCCATGGCGATTCTCTTGCTAGCGATGATAACCCTAACATCAGAAACTGTGAGAGGAGCGAGTTCGGCTATCTTGGAGGAAACTTCAGGGTACTGCTTCAGTTTCTCGTTTTCCATTAGAGCAGTGAATAGGCTGGTGTAGACAGCAGGATCGGTCTTGATGTCCCCCGACGGATGCCCGCTGGCGCTGGCCTTCCATTCCGCGTGTTGTAGTGCCATTGTCTGCTCATAGGAAATCTCCCCTCTTCTCTCGATTGCCTCGAGGAGCTTATCTCTAACGGTAGCGAAGTCCACAAATTCTCTTTCAGTCATTTTTCCACCTACTCTATCGGTCTGAGATGCTCGGGTCGGGCAACTACTGTCTTCATCATGTTGCCATCAGCGACCCTGATCACGTATGCCCTTCCCTGGGAGCCTGATATTTCTCCGGTTCTCCCTTGGAAACGTCTGTGTGGCATTCCCTTCTGCTGGGCTCCATCGAGTACGATTGCCACCTTGTCCCCTTCCTGGTAAGTGTGCATTGACCTGCCAATGAACAGTCTTCTACGCTCCCTCTTGTCCTTCCTTAGGATGCTTCTAGTTCCCTGTCTAGACCCCTTTGTCCTAGTGACCATAATCTCAGCACTCCATTATCGCGAATTCGGGCGACCTGTGGGGCGTTCTTAAGGACTCGGATGTCAGTTTTCTACCTAGTCGGCGTGAATCTCAAGTACATCGAGACGGATGACTTCACAATCTTTTCCTAGAACGCTCTGGACAGAAGGGGTGGTCCGGCCTTCGTCGGAGTGCACCAATTCCTTGACGTAAGTTCCTGCTTCACACCTCAGAGTGATTTCGACTTCTTCACCTTCGAAACTTACTTTGTCGATAGAGGTGATTTTCCTCCTTCTCGTCTTTGCGGCTCTCCTGTGTGAGACTCTCTTTGGGGTTTCTTGATCGATAATTTGACCTCCGAGGGAAAGTATTGACTGCTCTGCAATCTCATTGTCATCAAGACCCTCTGCTCTGAATCGAATCATGTATGTCTTCTCAGACCTAGACTGCTTGACCTCGTTGATCTTCGCTCTTGTACACCACTTCAAGTTGTCAACCTCAACTTTCCCCGGGGCATTTATTTTCACCATCTCAACTAAGTCTTCGACTGGGAGTTTCCTCCTAGATGGCCTCTTGACTTCCAAGACGAAAGGCCTACCGGACCCGAGGCATCTGACGTCGATGTCTTCCCTTCCCATCCCATGGAATGATGTGTCTTCTGCACCAAGAGCCTCTCTGATAGGTTCACCAATCAAATCTTGCACCGAATCGAGGTATTGTAGACCTGTTCCCTCACAAGATTCGCAGCCTAGAGCCCTGCCCCTACAAGCCCTGCAGGGCCAACGTGTTTGCGGGATTCCACGTGATAGTTTCCTATACCTTCCATACAGGAAGATTGGCCTTACATCCACGTCAACCCTGAGAGTTAGGCCGTCAACTAGGACCATTACGTCTGGCTTTTCCTTGACGAAATCGACTTTCTTATCGAGTTCTCTGATTCTCTCGTGTATTGATTCTACGATAGCACCTTTGAGGTGATATGAACCGGGGGCCCCATACTTGCTTCTGATTCGATCCTCCTCTTGGAGGAGGTCCTTTGGCAAGTGGATTCCAAATTGCATAGTAGAGAAGTCTGTATCAGACAGTGTGTCGAACAACCTGTCCACTATATTCTCTATGTCTTCGAAAAGATTCTCGCAGAGAGGGCAATAGTCCTGGGCGATCTTTGACTCCAGTTCTCTATCCCTCAATAATGCCTCCTCTCTGATTGCGGCACCTGAATCAGGGCCAGAACCCCGGGAACGAAAACCAGATATCCGAATCAGGCAATGGTTGCAAACTCCAATCTTAATCACATGGGCTATGCCCAAAGGGGCGGGGCAGGGTGGGGAGTCCCAATTCACAGTGCTTCCCTCGGAATCAAAATCGTCACCGTCAAACCAGACCCCCCCTGGTTTGTCTTCTTCTGGGTCCTTTTCCTCGGCTTCTAATTCAGATGAAGCGTAGCCAGCCGAAGCGTAGAGTTGCCACTCATCCTCTTCATCTAGTTCGTTTCCAGCACCTTCCGGTTCTCTATCTTGCATGTAAATCGCCACCGTAGCGCCGGGGAGGACCCGTTGCTTCGACATGGCTCGGTGTAGAAGTGAGGATTTGAGTGCTTCGTATTGAGAACTATTCTCCGGGAGTCCCGTGTAATTCGCAAACTTCTCTGAGATGTGAAAAGGAGTGTATGCCGCTTGAGCATCCAGAGGGCCACTCTAGTTGTACCCCGTATCGGCCAACAGGGGACGCCTTTGGCTTCTCAAGTATCAAACGCATTATCTCTTCCTCAAATTCTATCTTTCTTTGTTCGTTTTCCTGCCGCGGTTTGCATTTTGCACATTGGCAGTTAGATCGAATTTTCAAGTAGCTGATCCTAAACGAGCTACCATCTGCGAATCTCATGATGCAATACTCATCGCTCCTCTCCAATTCTGTCAGCAATTCTTTTGACATGATTTCGCCTCTGTAATCTGACTTAGCAGAGACTGCTCCATATCATTGTATTTCATGATGGCTTTTGGCATACAGACTGACCTTGCCATGCTACGAAGAATATGCAATGGAAAAATGGAAAAGAGGTGAATCTGGAGCAATAAATGTAATAGGGCGATTTCAAGCGGGGTTTGTCTGCCACTGGGAATTAATATGTATCAATACAAACACGAGACAATTGTAGAAGCGGATGCGGAGTCAACCTTCGCTTGGTTTGAGCATGAGGGTTCGTTTCGCAGACTGATGCCTCCGTGGGAGGTAGCCGAGGAGGTCCGAGCGGATGAATCTCTGGAGGTTGGTTCTCAAAGGGTTTTCAGATTTCCAATGGGGCCAATCAAAATGACATGGGTGGCAGAACACACAGGTTACGAACCGCCTCATTTTTTCTCTGATAAGATGGTGAAGGGGCCATTTTGGTCATGGAATCATGATCACCACCTTGTCGAGGATAATGGCGTTACAAAGGTTGTTGACGAAGTGACCTACCAAGTTCCATTCGGACCATTGGGAAATCTGGTTGACAGAGTTCTCGGGGGTAGGCTAGTCAGGAGGAGGCTTTCCCAAATGTTCACCGCAAGAGAGCTCCGATTGCAGAGGGACATGGGTCAGCACGCAAAGTTCTCAGAGATCCGAAGAAAGAGGATACTTGTTGCTGGTTCTTCGGGAATGATTGGCACTCAGTTGATAGCTTTCCTTGATACCGGGGGCCACGATGCCTGGAGATTGGTTAGAAGACCGGTCAAAGAAGGTGCCAAGGAGTTGCAATGGAATCCTTCTGCAGGAATTCTAGATGTTAGTAAACTGGAGGGTTTTGATGCCATCATCCATCTCGGGGGAGAGGGCATTGGGGACAAGAGGTGGAGCAAGAAGCGCAAGAAGATGATTCGGGACTCGCGTGTGGACAGTACCTCACTTCTGTCTGAAGTAATAAGCAACTTGAGGCAGAAACCTGAGGTTTTCATCCTCGCAAGCGCGATTGGTTGGTATGGGGATCGAGGAGACGAAGAATTGGATGAAGAGAGTGATTCTGGAGAAGGATTCCTTCCTAGCATTTGCGAGGATTGGGAGGCTGCTGCTTCACCAGTGAAGGATTGTGGAGTTAGGACCATTTTCCTTCGAAGTGGAATTGTTCTGTCTGGAACTGGGGGGGCTCTTGGAAAGATGCTGCTGCCATTCAAGATGGGCGCAGGTGGACCAATGGGGGGAGGAAAGCAGTGGATGTCGTGGATCTCATTAGATGACGAGATTTACGCAATTCACCATCTTCTGATGAGCAATCGTTCGCATGGTGTGTACAACCTTACTGCTCCCAGCCCCTCAAGGCAGAAGACTTTCGCCAAGACGCTAGGAAAGGTCCTCGGACGTCCTGCCTTTGCTCCGCTTCCAGGCTTCATAGTCAGGATTCTGTTCGGAGAAATGGGCGTCAAACTCACCTTGGAGAGTCAGAAGGCGCTGCCCACTAGACTAATCGAAGATGGTTATGAGTTCCTCCACCCGAATCTAGAAGTTGCGCTAACAGATACACTAGGTGCGTGGAGAGATATATAGCCAATATCAAGTGATAGGTGCTTCATTCTCGGTTGTTTTGCTATCTCGAAATGCGAGACCAAGAGCTGCTGGTGTGAGGATCAGACTTGCCACGAGAGAAAGTCCGATCATGATGGCACAGAAGAGCCCGAACGTGGAGAAGAAACCCATTTCTGACTGGTTAATTATTGCAAAGCCGGTGATATCGGAAACCGCCGAGCCAAAGAGCGCGATACCGGATGCACCTCCCACTGCCTCAATCGATTTCATAGTATTCGCTCCCCTCTCCTTCTCTTCTCTGAATCTCTCGATAATGTGGATTACGTAGTCTATTCCAACACCAAGAGATATGGCAGCGATGGACACTGTGACCATGTTGAGACCATAACCTGCTATTCCGACAATCGCGTACAACCAGACGATCATCAGGAAAATCGGAGCAGTGGTAATCGTTGCCATTACCAGAGGTCTAGTACCCCAGAGGATTGAGAAGACCACGGTTAGTAGTGCGAAAATAATCGCGTAATCGGGCCCTGCTAGGAAGTAAGAAATAATCGACATTGCTAGCACATTAAGCACTATTCTTGGTACTAGTTGCAGGGGTTCTCCCCATGCATCTTTCAGCCTAGTTAACGGCGAAGAGTCCTCTCGGAAACCCCACCATAGTGACATGATGCAGAATACCAAACC
>CBFIAW010000006.1:0-34666 GCA_965660655.1 Candidatus Thalassarchaeaceae archaeon
GATGGATAAAATCCCAAGCCAATGGCCATGGGGGGCCGTCATCCCCTCCATCCAATTCTTCTCCCAGTTTCCCTATGCAGATCAATAGTCCTCCACTTGCAAGCATTGGTGCTAGGTTCCTGTATGCCCCTTTCCTTATTTCTTCGGGGATTGCTTGGAGTATGTGCACCTCCAGTACTAAGTCAAATTCTCCGAACCATCCTTCTTCGGGATTCAGCAAGTCCCCTACCACCCAATCAATATCGGTTCCTTGATGCAAATTTCGGGACCACTCAACCGCTGATTCAGAGACGTCGAAGGCAGTGACTTCCCATCCTCTTTCGTAAAGGAAAGCTGCATCCTCTCCCAATCCTGAACCGACAACTAGTGCTCTTCCGGGAACTTCATTTTCGTTTGTCCAGTCAACCAAGAAAGGGTGTGGTTCCCTCCAATCCCACGGAATTTGTCCTCTGTTTCTGTTTGAGGAACGGTATAGATCCTCAAACCAAGATAGTGGCTGTTCGGAATATTTGGCTTTGTTTGCCATTTCGAGCATTCTCTCGCGGACCTCGTCCATTTTCTCAGACCTACATGTGAGAGACGACTGCATTTCCGAAGTCTGAGCATGAAAGGAGAGTCGCGTCATCCATTAGTCTCTCAAAGTCGTAAGTCACCGTCTTTGAGAATATTGCGCCCTCCACCCCCTTGACAACCAGATCTGCAGCTTCGAACCACCCCATGTGTCTCAGCATCATCTCAGCTGAGAGAATCAGGCTTCCTGGATTGACCTTGTCCTGGCCTGCATACTTGGGTGCGGTCCCATGAGTTGCTTCAAAGATGGCGACTCCTGTGTCGTAGTTGATGTTGGCACCCGGGGCAATTCCAATCCCCCCAACCTGTGCCGCTAGTGCATCCGAGATGTAGTCACCATTGAGGTTCATTGTAGCGAGTACCCCATATTCCCTTGGCCGGGTTAGAATCTGCTGAAGCATTGCGTCTGCGATCACATCCTTGACAGTGATCTTGGTTCCAGTGTTGGGGTTGTCGAACGTGCACCATGGCCCGCCATCGAGCTCGGTTGCTCCGAACTCCTCCTTTGCCAACATATATCCCCAGTCTCTGAATCCTCCTTCTGTAAATTTCATTATGTTGCCCTTGTGAACAAGAGTGACCGAATCCTTGTCATTGTCTATGGTGTACTTTATCGCGGCCCTCACAATTCTAACGGTTCCCTCTTTGCTGATTGGTTTGATTCCCAAACCGGCGGTATCAGGGAATCGGATTTTATCGACACCCATCTCATTCTGAAGGAATTCGATTACCTTCCGCACATCGTCGCTTCCCGCCTCCCATTCTATTCCCGCGTAGACATCTTCACTATTTTCTCTGAAAATAATCATGTCCACGGCACCCGGATCCTTGACCGGACTAGGGGTGCCATCGAACCATCGAACAGGTCTAACGCACGCAAAAAGATCCAATTGCTGTCTCAGTGCAACGTTAAGGCTTCTAATTCCGCCTCCCACTGGTGTCGTCAGGGGTCCTTTGATCGAGATGAGCCCGTCTCTCATTGATTGCTTGGTTTCCTCTGGTAGCCACTCGCCAGTCGCATCAAATGCTTTCTGGCCGGCTAGTACCTCGGACCAATGTATTCTTCTTTCGCTTCCATAGGCCTTTTCGACCGCGCTATCGACCACATTAATCATTACTGGAGTGATGTCTATGCCTATCCCATCACCCTCGATGTAGTGTATCTCAGGGTTGCTTGGGACTGTCAATTGTCCGTCCGAGATAGAAATGCGGTCGCTGTCTGACATGTCCCTCATCACACTCCGACCGGAGAGGCATAGATGAAGCCAACCCTTCAAGGGGGCGAGTTGGGTCGAGAGGGCATGAACGGAGAAGTGGTTTGGACTGAAGCTGCTGGTTATATCGGAACCACGGGTAGGGGGAAGAGGTTCGGGATTTATGGTCCAGATTCTCCGAGCCCCATGGAAATGGTTCTACACGGCCACGCCGCCTGCTCTCTAATAGACGTCATAGACGGGTTAAAACATAGAAAGGAAAATGTGGAATTCATCAAGATCGAAATCGAAGCGGATAGGGCGGATCAAACGCCCAAAGTATTCACATCAGTAAGGATGCGATACATTGTGAAGGGGGATGTTCCAGAAACTCTTGTTAAGCGCCTAATTGAAAGCAGTCACGATAAGCACTGCAGCGTTGGAATAATGATTACTCGTTCTGGTTCTAGCCTTGAATGGTCCCTAGAAATGGAATCCTGATTTATAGAGCGAATAGTCGGGACTTCGAGAAGAATGGAACTGTCACTTTTTTCGTCAAAATACTCATTCGAATAGTGACTTTAATCCTAAGCATTAAACACCCCCCATTCAGAATCGCAACTCCCTTGCACAGACGGGACCGATCCCGACTGGTACAATACGGGAGGTAGTGAAGAATGCAGACGAAAATCAAGGCGTCAGGGGATGAGGCTGACGCTGAGAGCGGGTTGGTTGTAGAGCGCAGGTTCACCTCTGCAGGACAAGATCCCTTCGAATCCTTCGATTGGATTGACATGGATGTAGAGATCAGGAATCCTGATGGCTCCATGGCCGACTCAATTGAGGGAGTGAAGTTGCCCTCGGGATTCACGGGAGTCCCGGGGAAGGTCTGTGCTCAGAAGTATCTGCGCAAGGCAGGCGTTCCGAAGCACCTTCGAAGCGTTCCCGAGGACGGAATTCCCATCTGGCTTCAGCGAAGTGAGCCAGACCACGAACAGCTTCAATCAATGAATGCTGACGAGAGAATGGGTGGTGAGACTGATGGAAGGCAACTCTTCCGTCGACTCGCAGGGACCTGGACCTACTGGGGCTGGAAGTACGGCTACTTCGCTAGCGAGGCTGATGCCCGTGCGTACTTCGATGAGATGTGCTACCTGATTGCTAGTCAGCGATCGGCACCAAACAGCCCCCAGTGGTTCAACACAGGACTTCACTGGGCCTATGGCATTGAAGGACCCCCTCAGGGCCACAGTTTCGTCGATCCAGAAACTGGGGAAGTTGGGCTATCCACCAGCGCCTATGAGCATCCTCAGCCACATGCTTGCTTCATCCAGTCTGTCTCAGATTCACTCGTTGGTGGGACAGATTCGATAATGGGGCTTTGGAACCGAGAGGCTCTGTTGTTCAAGTACGGATCGGGAACGGGATCAAACTTCTCCAACATCAGAGGGGCGGGCGAGCCCCTCTCTGGTGGTGGGACGTCGAGTGGCCTTCTTTCGTTCCTGAAGATTGGGGACAGAGCTGCTGGAGCGATAAAATCCGGGGGTACTACTCGAAGGGCTGCAAAGATGGTCACCTTGGACCTAGATCACCCGGATATCGAGGAGTACATCGATTGGAAGCCCTCGGAAGAGGAGAAGGTCTCTGCCCTAGTTATTGGTAGTTCAATCCTACAAAAGCATGCAGATTCTATAATGGGATCTATTTGGTCCTTTGAGGACGACGAGGGCCGATTCAGCCAGAAAACCAATCTAGATCTGAGGAAAGCCATGGTTCGTGCGATTAACGACAGCGTCCCGCAGGCCCATATTCAGAGGATACTCGATCTAGCCGAGCAAGGCTGGAAGGGTTTGGAATTCGAGACGCTGGACACAGACTGGCAGGGCGAGGCCTATGCTACTGTATCCGGGCAGAACAGCAACAACTCGGTGAGGGTTCCAAACTCATTCATGGATGCGGTCAACTCGGGAGGCGAGTGGAGCCTCTACTTCAGAACGGAGAGGGAGGCCGCGGCAGAGGCGGGTAGGGATCCCGTTCCCTGCAAAACCATGGACGCGGGTGCGTTGTGGGACAGGGTCGCGTATACCGCATGGGCCTGTGCTGATCCGGGAGTCCAGTTTGACACCACGATCAACGAGTGGCACACATGCCCGGAAGCAGGGAAGATCAACGGATCCAACCCTTGTTCGGAGTACATGTTCCTGGATGACACGGCGTGCAATCTAGCGAGCATTAACCTTCTACACTACTACGACCTTGACACGCATAAGTTCCACATCGAGGACTTCAGGCACAGTGTAAGACTCTGGACTACGACGCTTGAGATCAGCGTCCTGATGGCACAATTCCCATCCGAGTCGATTGCAAGGGGATCTTACGACTACAGGACTCTGGGGCTTGGCTACTGCAACATCGGCTCGCTGCTGATGCACATGGGAATACCGTACGACGACGAGCGGGCTTACGCCGTATGCGGCGCGATAACCTCGATAATGTGTGGCGAGAGCTATGCCACTAGCGCTGAGATGGCATCTATTCTTGGCCCATTCCCCGACTACGAGCGAAATGCAGACGACATGCTCCGCGTGATGCGAAACCACAGAAGGGCTGCGTATGACGCCCCGACCCCGGAGTACGAAGGGCTGACGGTCCCCCCTATGGGAATCAACTCGAAGAAATGCCCCAAGGACCTCCTAGACGCTGCAAGAAGTTGCTGGGATAGGGCTCTGATGGAGGGGGAGGAGCACGGATTCAGAAACGCACAGACAACCGTGATAGCACCTACTGGAACAATAGGACTAGTCATGGGCGCCGATACCACGGGAGTGGAGCCCCAGTTCTCTCTTGTACAGTACAAAACACTCGCAGGAGGGGGGTCTCTGCGAATCATCAACCACGGGGTCCCCAATGCACTTAGCAGACTGGGGTACTCGGAAAGCGACTCCATTTCGATAGAGGAGTATATCATGGGTACGAAGAGGCTGAGTGGCTGCCCGAGCCTGCCTCTGGGGAGATTGAAGGATGCTGGTTTCGATGAGGGGATGTTTGCCTCTATCGAGGGAAAGTTAGCAGATGTCTTCGACTTGCGATCTGCTTTCGCGTCTTCCATCTTGGGTGAGGAATTCTGCATTGAAAAGCTCGGTATGTCAAAGAGCCAGGTTGATGACCCGTTCTTCGATACTCTCGGGTTCATCGGCCTTACTAGTCAGGCAATTGATGCAGCGAACGATCACATCTTTGGATACAACACCATAGAAGGGGCCCCGGGCCTGAAGGACGAGCACCTCGCTGTGTTCGACTGTGCCACTCCATGCGGTAAATACGGGAAGAGGTCGATCGCGTGGGATGCTCATGTTAAGATGATGGCAGCTGCCCAGCCCTTCATCTCAGGAGCCATTTCCAAGACGATCAACATGCCCTCTGATGCGTCAATCGAGGACGTGCGAGAAGCATACAATCTGAGTCATGCCACGATGAACAAAGCCTGTGCCGTTTACAGGGATGGTAGCAAACTATCACAACCATTGATGAGTCAGTTGGTTGATTCGATGGAGCTTGAGGAAGACGAGGAGGAGGCAGTGGTCGAGAAGATGGTGGAAGAAGCCGTCAGCGCCCTTCCACTACCAGAACCCATTGCTATGCCAGTGGCGAAGGTCTTGGTTGAGAACTACATTGCCTCCAGGCGGACTCTACCAGACAGGAAGAGGGGTGCGAACATCAAGGCCAGAGTGGGGGGGCACAGCGTCCGGCTTATCACTGGCGAGTACGAAGATGGGAAGCTCGGTGAGATCTTCCTGTTGACATCCAAGGAGGGCGCTGCTTGGAGGGCCCTGCTGTCCCAGTTCGCCATAGCGGTGTCGATAGGCTTGCAGCATGGAGTTCCTATCGATGCTTTCGTGAAATCGTTCACATTCACTAAATTCGAGCCAAGCGGCATTATCGAGGGAGGTAGTGGCCGGGTAAAGATGTCCTCGAGCATTATCGACTGGGTCTTCCGCGAGCTTGCGATAGAGTATGCTGGTAGGGACGACCTTGCTCATGTTCCTCTGGAGGAAGAAGACTTGGATCCTTTCTCGATTAGCAGACCTGAGGTGACCGAACAGGGACTAGCCCGGAGCCAAGGGGAGAGACGCGAAGTTCAGATGACCTTGGAGGCTGCTGTGGGACCAATCATTGATGTCGAGACCAAAACCAGGCAGGCAGCAAAGGAGAGGGGATTCACCGGAGACATCTGTGATGACTGCGGTGGCAGCCAGATGGTCAGGAATGGAACATGCCTGAAGTGTAACGAGTGCGGTTCGACAACTGGTTGCTCGTAATCTTAGAACTCATATTTCGAGTTCTATGTTTAGATTCTGAATCAGTTCCTTGTATCTGTTCCTGATAGTTACTTCAGTGACCCCGGCCACCTCAGCAACCTCACGCTGGGTCCTTCTCTTACCACAGAGAACGCTTGCAATGTAGATTATCGATGCAGCGATTCCTGTTGGGCCTCGTCCGCTTGTCAGTTCCTTCTCCTGGGCAGCGGCAATCAACTCGTATGCCTTGGCTTGGACCTCTGCGTCCAGATCAAGACCGGAGCAGAATCGAGGGATGTAGTCCTCGGGCTTGGTAGGTGGAATCTTCATCCTGAGTTCTCGGACCATGAAACGATATGTGCGGCCAATCTCCTTGCGTCCTGTCCTACTAGCCTCTCCAATCTCATCGAGAGTTCTAGGGTTCTCGCAAATTCGGCAGGCAGCGTATAGGCTTGCAGCTGCTACTCCCTCGATGGATCTACCGCGAATCAGTCTGGCATCGACTGCCTTCCCATAGGTTACAGCCGCGGTCTCTCTAATCGTCTTTGGGAGTTCCAATCGACTAGCCATTCTGTCGAGTTCGGCTAGAGCCATTGCCTTGTTTCGTTCGGTGGCATTGCTGACTCGTGATCTTTTCTGCCATTTCCTCATCCTGTAGAACTGGCTCCTGTACCTGCTAGATATCGACTTTCCAGAGTAGTCCTTGTTCTGCCAGTCAATATCTGTGGAAAGCCCCTTATCGTGGAGCATCACAGTCATGGGTGCACCGGTTCTTGCGCGCTGGTCTCCCTGCTCAGGACTGAAGACTCGCCACTCGGCACCCTGGTCAATCACCTTGTCCTCCAGAACGAGACCACAATCTTCGCAGACTACTTCTCCTCTAGATTCGTCCTTCTTCAATTGTCGGCTTCCACATTCATCGCACTTCACGGTATCTTCAACTAGATATGACATACATCCTCACCCCCCTTTCGGCAAAAAGGTATTAAATTCGCAAAAGACATCTTATTTAAGGTTATTAATTTTTAAAAAATTGCCTGTGATTCAGAATACCTGTTCGATGGTCATCGAGAACCGTGAAATAAGATTCTTTTCTGGGAGTATGTGGGGGATTGAATGACAGAGGGAGAATGGCCGCCTGAGAATATCAGCCTGACCCCTGGGAGACGCGTTCTGTTCCTAACGAAGGACTTGGATTTGATTCGAAGGCACCTCTACGAGGGATTGGATCTCAGAATGGAGGATATGTCTGTGGAGGATCTTCTGGATGACATCAATACTGATGTAATGACTCCGGCCTGGGTCTGCTTCGATCACGAACCGGCCGCAATAGCAGAGAACGCTTACGCCGGACTCATGCACGAAGGAAGAAGGGTACTGGACAAGGGGGCACTGAAAGGTGGTGGTTTCGAGGTTATTGTAAGCGGGCATCGCAAGGGAACAGGGAGCAGCCGAGAAACAGCAGCTCAATGCGAGAGGTGGTCGGGAATCAGGATTGTTATTGCAGCCTCCTTCGCACCCATACATGAAAGGAACAACATCAACTTGGGTCAGTTGATGGCCGATCACGCTGTATTGGAACGATTGCAGGATGGAGAGAACATATCTCTCGAGGAGTTCACAGAGAGGTACGACCCAGTCACAAAGCTGATTCTTGAGAATGGAGGACTGCTCTCTTTCGCTAGGGAATTGAAGGAAGGCAGGGTAACACTTCCCAATGTAAGGACTGGGGTTCACCCAATGACGATGGCTGAGAAGATAATATCGAGTAAGCTAATCGAGGGTTCCGGTGATGCTGTAAGCGTCGCACCAGGCGATGCTGTACTGGCCTCAGTCGATGGTGGATATTCCCATGAGTACACCACTGCTCAGGTTCACGCATTCCTCTCCGAGGAGTACGGGGAGGATTATGGGATTTCCAATCCCTCGAAGTTTGCCGTTTTCGAGGATCATCTCCTATACGCAACAGACGTCCCTCGATACGGACCCTTCGTAGCAAAAATCGAGACGTTGAGGACGATGCAGAGGATTTTCCAGAAGCACACTGGTGTCCGAGACTACTCAGCAGAGGATGGGGTTAGTCCTGGTATTTGCCATCAAGTGGCTCGAGAGGAGTTCATCGATGTTGGAGACTTCATTCAGGCGACAGACAGCCACACATGCATGGGAGGGTCGTCCAACGCTCTGACCTACGGAGTTGGGTCCAGTGAATATGCCAATCTTGTCCACAATCAGTTCTCCTTCGTGAAAGTGCCCGAGAGCATTAGATTCGAACTAATCGGAGAACTAGATCCCGGATGCACGGCCAAGGACGTCATTCTCCACATTCTAGAGAAATACGCCAAGAATTCGGATACCCTGGATCGTTCGATGGAGTTTGGTGGTCCGGGGCTCTCCTCTCTATCGATGGACGAAAGGGCAACCCTCTGCAACATGGCTACCGAGTGCAGCGCGAAGACAGGTATCTGCGAGGCGGATGATCTGACGGTTGAGTGGATATTGAAGAGGAGAGAGAATCTCACCGAGGAGGAAATCAGAGCCTCATTCGTTATTCCCGATGAGGGTGCGGCATATGATGGAGGTATCCATACAATAGATTTGGACGGAATCCGCCCCATGGTGGCTCATCCGGGTGACCCGGACAGAGGGATCCCATCGGACCCAACCAATGGTGCTTACATAGACGAGTTGGAGGACATCGCAATCGACATCGCATACGCGGGTTCTTGCACCGCTGGTAAGGATGATGATTTCGCCTATTACACAAAGGTAACTGAAGCGGCTCTGGAGGCGGGGATTAAGGTCCATGATGATGTTGAATGCTACATACAGTTCGGGTCGAAGAGCGTCAAGAGCCTGTCATCTAGGATGGGTTGGACGGATCTGTTCGAGGAAGCTGGTGTGAAATTGATTGACCCGGGTTGTGGTGCGTGCATAGGGGCGGGTCCTGGCATTTCAGATAACTCGGATCAAGTGACGGTTTCGGCCATCAACCGTAACTTCCAGGGAAGGTCAGGACCTGGTCGACTGTACCTAGCGAGCCCGCTGACCGTGATGACTAGCGCATTCACTGGGAAGATAACCGCTTGGAGCCCGGACGTGTTTTCCAAGTGATGGAATAAACTCCCTAAGCCTCTGACATCAGTAGTATTCAATAGCCATCAGCCGACGTGGTCGGGCAACCATAAGCAGGCCCCATGCCATTAGGGTACTGGGAGGACCTGATGGGGGTGATTCGCGTGGGTGAAGCAGAAGAAATCTCAAGTAAACAGAAACAAGTATCGATCAGTGAGTTCTTTGAGAAAAACAAACACTTCCTGGGATTCGACACACTTCAGAGATCTATAATTACTGCAGTCAAGGAGTCAGTGGACAACTCTCTGGATGCCTGTGAAGAGGCAAGGATCCTTCCTGACATCAGCGTGAAGATTCACAGAACAAAAAACGACGAATTGAAACTCATCACACAGGACAACGGCCCCGGCATCCCCAGGGATGCGATAGAGAACGTCTTCGGGAAATTCCTCCTAGGGTCCAGATTTCACGCTATCAGACAAACGCGTGGTCAGCAAGGAATAGGGATAACCGGAGTGGTCATGTACAGCCAACTGACAACAGGCTCCAAGACTCACGTTGTTTCGAAGATTAGGAGTGATTCAACTGCAGTATTCGTTGACTTGGGAATAGACACTAAGAAGAACAAGGCGATCAAGTCAGGTGAAAAAAGAGACACGTGGCCAGACGAAAGGACAGACCAAGGACTACGAATCGAGACCCTGATGAAAGCCAAGTACCAAAGAGGGAAGAAATCGGTCTACCAATATCTGAGGATGACCTCAATCGTGAACCCCCACGCATCGATATCCTTAGTCGTCACCGACAAGGATGGGGATGTGATAGAGGAAGGGCAATGGAATAGGACCACAGACAAGCTTCCTAGGGAGGTACGAGAAATCAGGCCCCACCCAAGAGGAGTGCATCTTGGAACCCTCCAGAGATTACTGAGAGACGCTGCGGAAAGAAGGATGACGTCGTTTCTTCAGCGTAACTTCTCCTCGGTCCCTCCCTCTGCCTCGAAGCGAATACTGGAAGCTGCTAAGATAGAGGAAACTAGAACACCAAAGAGGATCAAACCCGAAGAGTCGCGGGCTTTGGTATCGGCATTCCAGACCGTATCACTGCGAGACCCCCCCACAGACTGTCTTTCACCCATTGAGGATCTACTAATCAAGAAGGGGCTTTCCAAGGCAATAGACTCAAGATTCGCCTCAACGGTTACCAGGAAGCCGAAAGCCAGTCAGGGAAATCCGTTCCAAATAGAAGTGGGGCTTGTTTTCGGAGGGGATCTGCAATCAGAGGGCCCGATAGAGATTCTGAGGTTCGCCAATCGAGTGCCCCTGATGTATCAGCAAGGAGGGTGCCTGCTGACCAAGGCCCTAGAGTCGGTCGATTGGAAGAGGTACGGTTTGGAGCAACCGGGTGGGAATGGGATTCCAAAGGGTCCGGCTGCAATTCTGATTCACCTAGCATCCACTAACGTCCAATTCACTAGCGAGGCAAAGGAAGCGGTCTCCTATGATGAAGATGTGTTTGACGAGATTCGAAAGGCCATGCTTGAGGTAGGAAGAGGTCTGAAGAACCACCTGAAGAAGAGTTCTCAACGAAAGAAGGCAAAGGAGAAATTCGAGTTGGTCAATATCATACTCCCTGAAATCTCCAGAAAATCTTCTGAGCTGCTAAGTAGAGAAGAGCCGGATTTGGCACCTGTGATCACTCAAATAATGAATGCCGTGTTCCTAGAAGAGGATTTGTCTTGGGACAAGGAGAAAAGGCTAGCAATGTGCTCCATCACATTACACAACTACACAGCGAGGGCACGTGCTTACACAATATTGGCAAAATGGCCAGAAAGTGATGGAACCGCGATGTCATACAACCCAACAGGAGGAAGAAAGGAAGCACGGGGTCTGTGGGCATGGAGGCTAGACACCCTCAACCCGGGAACTTCCACGTTGCTCGAATTCGGAATTTCTGGACTTGGTAATGGAGAATGGAATGAGACAGACATCTTCTTCAGAGGAAACGGTGAGATAATCGGGGCCACGAAGATGGACGAGAAACTGCTCGAAGAACAGAGGAAGACAGAAGCCCTCGAGGCTGCAATGGAAGAGGTCCGCAAGAGGGATGATGATGCAGTAATTGCAAAACTAGCTGTCAGGGCTGAGGAGAATCCTTCTGCATCGGAAGCAGCCCCCCAAAAAGAAACCCGAATGGAAGAAAACCTCCCAAAAACCGGTGCAGAGTGGTTCGGAATGGAGGGTGATGACCAATGAGCGATGCCGCACCTAGGAGAACCAAGGAACAAGTAGTCGATGCTCTGCATGACGTGGCAGCAGAGATGCATAACAGGATGCAGAGAGGGGATCCACCTAGAATGACGCTCCCTGTCAGATCCAAGAGCAACATCTCATTCGACAACAGACTTGGCGTATTCAAGTACGGGAAGAACAAGACGGTACGGGATGCGACTAGCCTTGGTTCCGCACGGCAACTCCTCAGGACGCTTCACATTACCGAGTTCATCGAGGAGATGATAGATAGCGGCAAGTCATCCACACTCAGGGAGATGTACTACATCTCAGAGGGATGGGGGCACGGCAAGTTCGGGTCCCAGAATGAGAGCAACAACCTAGCCGAGGATCTGGAGATAGTCACCAAGTGCCTCAGGGAGGACTTCAAACTGAGACCAGAGGAGGATGGGGCTAGGATAATCGGTAACATCACAGTCGAAGAGAGGAATCGACGAGGGGACTGGATGAGGATAAACTGCAGAGATGACGTAGGTGACTCGGGGTATGGAGTACCATACAATGTAGAGAAGGAGAAATTGAAATTTGTCGAGGAGGACATCGACTTCGTCATGGCAATAGAGACAGGCGGTATGTTCGATCGATTGGTTGAGAACGGCTTCGATGAGGAATCAAGGTGCGCTCTCGTTCACCTGAAGGGTCAGCCGGCAAGATCCACGCGACGCATAATGAAGAGGATGAGTGATGAGTGGAAGAAGCCGGTAGTTGTCTTCGCCGACTGCGACCCATGGTCATTCAGGATTTTCGCTAGCATAGCCTATGGTGCTATCAAGACGGCCCATATCTCAGAGTACTTGGCTACAAAGGAGGCAACCTACCTCGGGATAACCGCGGATGACATCCTGGCCTATGACCTACCGAGCGATGATCTGACCAAGCAAGATCTGAATGCCCTGACTGCTGAGCTAAGCGACCCTAGATTCTCAACTGGTTGGTGGCAGGAGCAGATTCATCTGATGCAAGAGATTGGGAAGAAGGCGGAGCAGCAATCCCTTGCAAAGTACGGTCTAGACTTCGTGACGGACACCTACTTGCCGGAAAAGCTAGGTGCGCTGGGCATCACTTACTGAAAACAACCCTGATAGATGGGAGCATAGGGGGAGGGTTGTGACTGATGGAAGGAGGCGATGGGCTCGCATCACGACTGCGTCTTCTGCATTCCTACTACTGATAGCCGTAATTTCACTATGGCAAGTGTCTGACGAATTCATCGAAACTTACGATCCGGAGGCGAATTATCTCGTGAAACTGGGTCCTGGAGAATCAGGAACTTTCGATATTGAGGGTTCTGATTTACTATCGGCTGTGAGAGTCTCTGATGGGGAGACACCGGATTCCAATCTTACTCTATTCGATAGTGACGGAAACGAAATACCCGGGAAGGAGCCAAGACGGATGGACCCGGATCGCTTGGGTGCAGACAAGACCGTTTACTCACCAGTTAGGGTATTCAAGGACATGGGGGGGAGTTACACGCTGCAAAACCAAGGAAGCTCGGACCTTTGGCTTGTTGACGATGGTAAATCAGCGGGCAAATTATTCGAAAATTTCTGGATGTATCTATTCTACACCGGATGCTGCATTGGCTTTCCCGTTGGGATAGTTGGTGTTGTTCTTGCTGTTATGGTATGGACGGACAAAAGGAAACTGCCCGACCAATTCGTAATTATCGAAGATGGAAGTGTGATACTGGGCAATGTCCAGGGTGAGGATTCAGTAGTTGGGGGGTCTGGAGTAGCCCCAAACCCATTTGTCGGAGTTAGCAGTGAGAATGTCGAAAATCCTCAAGAAGAGGACTCTGGGGATTCTTGGAAGTCGTGGGACGAAGGTTGACGGAAACCCAAGTTTCCTTCGAAATTATCTAGATTGGTTTTTAGAGGATGTTGACTACCCAACCTTGAGTTGGCAAGTGATGGTTGGGTTCGATGAGTCCCTCAGTATTCTAGAGAACCAAACTAGAAGGTCGATTCTCAGACACCTAGTCAAAGAGCCCCACTACCCCCTTCAACTCTCTGAGTTACTAGATGTCAGTCAGCAGGCAGTAGTAAAACACCTCAAAGTCCTAGAGGAGGCGGGCTTCGTTGATTCTGAGATCAAGAAATCGGACAAGGGGGGCCCGCCAAAGAAGGTCTACAGGGTAAATCAGTCGTTCTCTATTCGCTTGGACCTGGGGCCAGACTTGTTCAGGGCTGAGCATCGAAAGATGCCAAGGGGAATGCGACTATCAGGAAGCTTGCCTAGCGATTTGGAGAAGGTGGTTGGAAGGCTAGGTTCGAGGAAGCCCCTCCCGATGGTTGACGCAATGGGGATGCTATCGGAGTTGGATGCGGCTTTGGAGAGCGTTGACCGACAGAGGGACTCGATAATTGCGCTCCATCAGCAGGTCATGCACAAAGTCTCTCCAAGTGTTGAGGAGAATTTCGAATCTTACGAGGAAAGGCAGCTTGCACATGCAATGATGAGGCACCCTCGGAGGCCCCTTGATCTAGATGCGTTCTCACAGGGTATGCGTATTCAATCGATGCATGCCGAGAAGATGATGGATACCTTGAGGGAGCGACTGATGAGGGACTTCGCGACGAATTCCGGTTCCTTCGTCTCGGGAAGGGATTCTATGCCTCTGCCATGGTGGATGGCCAAATAGTCAGAAGACCATGTCGTCATCGTCGGAGCCTGGTAGAAGGCTGCTCAACTCGGAGAATCTTGCAAGGGCTTCGATCCTCCTGCCCCAAATGACGTACCCTGCAACTGCAAAGAGGGAGAAAGTGGCACCGATGATGATTGCTGGCACTGCATATACAATGACGACTTCTCTTCCGACATCAAGTGCTCCCAGAGGGGATCTCATTGTCCCTATCCTCTCTATGTTGTTGTTCTCGTCTGTCTCCACGATGGTGTTGTCTGGGTCTACTACCACAACGATATCGTGGTTACCTGCCTCAACCATGTATAGCAGCGTTATCGGATCGGACTGACCGGTATCGGATTGTCCTATGGGCATGATAGCATTGACTATCTGTCTATAGACAATGTTCTCTTCTTTGCAACCATTCCTCTTGATGTCTGATTCGGACTGGTCCTTGCAAAGGATGATGTTGACGTCGGTCGCATGGGCGTTTCCTCTATTGGTGATGAAGACGTTGATGGAGAGCATTTCTCCAATCGCTGCCTCTTTGACAGGCGCTATGACGCTCTCCAGAACCAAATCCGGGGCCCTGAGTCTCATCTCGAGGACCTGTTCGTTAGTATCGCAATCAGGAGGAAGGTTGTCCGGTAGGCCGTCTGAGTTACTATCCAACGTGCATGAGTCGGTCCAGACTTCGGTCTCATCGAAGTCACCTCCCTGATCGGATGAGCCGTGCATAGAAAGCACCTTGATTCCTATATTCCTATCTGTGAGAGCCGCGTCCGGTGCTACTGTAACAATTACCACCAACTGCAATGTTGTGTAGGGCTGCATCATCGGAAGAGTGAGTGTGTTTCCAGCCGTCACGTAGCAGTAGTCCGGACCGTCGCCTTGCGACGACTGTTGGGTGATTTGGTTCTCCTGTTCCATGGTTAACTCAACGCATGGCTTCTCCAACGTGAACTCGGAACCGAAACCCTCCAAGAGGGCATAATCGATCTCCCATGTGCTGAGGGATCCGAGCCCTGGTCTCACTGACCAGGTATTGGTTACGTCGTCATAGGTGTGGTTGTGTATAGTTGGCTGATCCTCGACGTTCCCGTAATTGGAGACGTTCAACGTGTATCTTACAATTCTGCTAGGTGCTGTGGTCTTTATCTTGCTCTCGACCGTTGGGTCCAGAGAGATTTGCATGTCATGGAACTCGATGATGGTGGCTCTGATTACTATCTGATTCTGGACCTTGGTCCCCTCACAAGGATCCTCGGTGCAGGGAAATGGCTCCTCGCTCAGTACATTGAAGGTAATCGCATACTCGCCTGCTAGCGTCTGAACTGGGACATTGATGTAAATCGGAACGGTCTGTGCTTCGTCCCTATTCAACTCCTCGAACAGAATTCGAGGGATATCAATGTCCCAAACGTGAGCTCCACCCTGATTATCCACTATTGATTCGATGGTGATATCGTACCTGTCTTGTCCGTTGCCTAGATTAGACACAGTTGTATTCATCTGGTAGGATTGGCCGGGGTAAAGGTCAACGATGGTTTCCGGGACGAATGACTCGAGCTCGTACCTCTGAACCACGTTTGTCAGAATCAGGACGGAGTCTCGAACCTTTGGGGTTCCATCTAGGTGTGCGCGTACGGTGATTGACTCCCCTATCCCGGCTGTTGCATTGTAGGGTGAGCACATCTCTGCAGTAACAGTGTAGGTAGTCCCTACTTGGGCCCAATAAATGTCCTGATCAGCTGATGAAGAGCTCCCTGGCCATTCAGAGAAATCCAGATCCACCGTCCAATGGTCGAATCTCCAAGAGTTGATGTCAGATTCATCTGGCCTGTCCATCGGGGCTCCCGGAGTTGTGAAAACAATGTGTCCAGGGGTGAAGTATTTGCTCACTTGGATGGGGAACCCAGCGCACTCCCCTGGGAGGACGTACAACTTCGTATCCCCAATGTCGAATACGATGTTTCCAGTAGTCCTTATTGAGACGTTGATCCAGAGCTCGAGCACGTCAAATGTCCCTCTATCTACAGATAGGACTGGTTCCCCTGTGGACCATCCCTTCAGATAAATCGCGAATGTACCGGGGTCTTGTGACTCTGGGACGCTTACCTTGAGGTTCCTCGTGACCGACTGCCCGGGGTCAAGGGAGATAAGGAGAGGGAAGTCTATCCCCCAGCCGAATGGTAGTGCCCACTCATTCTGACCCTCTAATGTGGCAGGATCATAGAATGCGAAGGTATCGTACACGTTCCCGGTATTCTTGATTGATATGGAGAACACTGCTGACTTACCTTGCTCGACATCTACTTGGAAGTGACTGGTATCGAGTTGGATGCCATGGACCACATCCATCAAAGTCAGAAGGGTGAGTTTGTTGCGTATTGCCGGGTCCTTGGAGGAAACGGCAACGATGCTGATTTGGGCTAACTCGTCGTCTTTCGCCTGATAAATCGTGGGTGTCCTGACTCTGAGGTAGAGTGGATCGATTGCCCCCCCGTCTAGGAAAACGGGAGTTGAGTCGAAAATTGGTGTATTGTTGGTGGAGTAGAATAGGGTGGCGGACCAATTGTTGGGAACGCCCTCCATTGTGACCGTGAACGTGTCCCTAACCAACTCGGCTGGTCCTGGAGTCGGATTCGCTATTGTGATGTTGAATGTTGTTAGCTCGCCGGGTTGTATTGTGTGGTAGAATGTCTCAGCCTCGGCGGGACACTCGTATGGATATCCCTCTATGTTTGCATTTGTCTTTATCTTGTCATCGCAAGCCAGCGAAAGGTCAACTAGACCGGTGAGAACGTGAACATAGCAGAGTGTCCACTTGTTTGCGTTGGAGCCGTCCCAGTCACACCTCTTGTCTGACCAACCTATGTGTGACCCGCTGCCGAGATCATTTGCAAAGGCAGGAGGCATGCCCCTGTCGAGATTGAAATCGGGGAATAGGTGATGCCCGTCGGCGGTGTTGCACTCTGGCTGACACATCGCTGGTCCGAGTTTGTCAGACGACCAGTTAGTGACCTCCTGAACCTCCCAAGGGTCAAGAATAGCCGAGGCTGCGGAATTTAACGGGAAGCCCTGGGGGAACTTTTCGTTAGTATTGTTCAGCCTAGCGTACATTATTGTCTCCTGCCACTCCGTAAAGCTATAGTCAATCCAAGCGAGGTGGACATTGTCGAAAGTGTCAGTCAGTATCTGCGGTGCCACGGAGCTGGGGGCAAATGGATATTCTTCAGAGGCCCCTTCGCATTGTTCTGGGGTCGAGATTGCGCTTGATGCAATCTGCTTTATCCCATATGCTGGAAGTCCTTCTGGAACGCCGTCCCACTCGGCAGCGCCCCTTATTCGAAGCCTGGTGTAGTAGATCTCGTAGGCTCCCTCGATATCAATTCCTCCAGTGGGACCATCGCAACCGGGATAGAGTCGTCCGTCCTGCCAAGCGAGGTGAGTGTTGCCTGAGTTGTCAACGGCAATCGAAGGGTGCAAGCTGTAGGCTGGATTGTTGGTGATCTGGGTGTCGTTTACGACTGTCAAATGTCCATAGCCCTGCTCGTCTTCGGATGGACCGATGTCCTCGACGTAATACCCATTCTGGTGGGCGTCGGTTCCGGAATCCCCTCGACTCCAACCTGGCCAAGGATTCTCCAATAGAGAGTGTGGGTCTAGGACTGTCATGTATATCTCGCGAGAGTTGTTCGTAGCTAGGTAAACCATAGCCTCGACCATTATCTCTAGCTCGGAAGAAGATCCTGCACTAGTCGGGAACTGGTACATCTGTCCCTCAGCAGTGGTGGTTCTGGTTGTCGCACCATTGCATGTTCTGGTATTCAACCCGGATCCAACTGGGCACTGTGCGAGGTCGAGCATGTAGCTTCCAACTGCGGTGTCGGAACCAGCCCAGAGAGGGTATGGCTTAGTCTGAGCCAATACACATGCGTCATGTGCCTGATTAATGCTCGAAGTGTCGTCATTGTCCATTGGGGTCCCCCCATAGGGACCCTCGTCAGAAATCGGAATCACTACGCGGGTGGCGTTGTCGTTCCATCGATGATCTAGGGTGGTTGGGGGGTTTGCGGAAAGTCCCTGTCTAGCTTGAATATCTCTGTAAGATAGGCATGCCCATGTTGCCGCTGGACCCCAGAATTCGCTGTAGTACCCGCCATCTGCAGGGAGGTTGGTAGCTTGGTTATTGTAAACGACCTCAGTTAACTCCCTGATGCCTCCTGACGAATCCCCTTGCCCGAGTGGGGTACTTCTGGGTCCTTGGCTGCCGGAGCCACCTGTCTGGTAGGCATCGGCACAGTTTCCGCTAGTTGCAGCGGCTGGCCAGTTGCCACTGAGGGCATAGAGCGTCTCATATACGCTCATGTTGGCACTGACTAACATTGGCTTCAATCCCACGAAGTATCCTCCACTAGCGAAATTACCACCGTAGAAGACCGCGCACATGTCTGCCCATTCTGCGTTCATCGATCCAGAAGTGTCGATCGGGACAACCATCTCTACCTGGCCGCCTCTAGTATCGTCCCAAACAATCTGAACGAAATCGTTGATGTCGACGGCGATGTCTGGGTGTCCCTTCTGACCAAGAATAGGAGTCAGGAGTGTGCTGTCGATTTCAACGATGACCACTCTAGCAGTTTGGTCGACTGAGAGCATCTTGTAGTAAATCTGTGACTGCTGATAGTAGAGTTCGAGGGGTTCGAAAGAGTCCTCCCAGACGATGTGTGGGTTGTTGTCTGAGTCTACGTCAATCGCCGGCCAATCTCGATTCTGTGGATTGTTTGCTACTTCGAAATCATCGGTAACTACCGAAAGAACTGAGTCTAACGAGGAGTCACCGCTCTGATCGTCAAGTGATGGGTCGAGGAGGGTGTACATGATCTTGTGCTGGCCGGCTTTGTCGGTCCATACCACGTGAACCATGTCATCACTATCCACCGTGACGTCAGGATGCCACGCTCGATGAGCACCGGGATCTGAAATCTGAGTCTCTGAAATCATAGTTTCACCTCTGGGGTCTAGCATCTTGTAGTACAGGTGATTCGTGTTCCGGCTCCAGACCACGTGCACATTACCCTCTGAGTCGGCACCCATAGCCATCATTCTGTCATTATGCACCCCGCTCTGTACAATCTCTATTGGATCGGTGACTACGATATCACTAGCGCTAGCCGGAGACGAGAATGATGCCAGAAGGCTGAGTAGCATCAGCAACACAATGGTTGTACCGCTCCTCTTACTCGATATGCCTTCCTTGTCGAAGCTGCGGATGGGCTGCATCATCAATCTTCGAATTTCTCGAATACTTAACCTAAACCCCTTGTGGTCACTTTTCCTAGGTTCCTGAGTGCTCTGGAGGCCTATACCCATTCTAGGGGGTCGAAGTCCTTGCCGAAACCACCAGTCTCATCGGTATCAATCTCGGATTGCCTCGTTTGAGATTGACTCGTTGCTCTTCTGGACTTCTTTCCTTCCCAATCATCAACAGGTCCGGGCTTCCCCTTTCCATTACCGAAACCATACTTGATCTGATGAATCAAAGAGAGTTTTGTCATCCAAACCTTTCTCATGCTTTGCATAAACTCATTCTGTGTTAGGCCATCTAGCCAAACTGGTCTTGAAAGATTGAACGCCTGTAATGGACCGGCCACTCCGTCTTTGCTTCTCCCCAGATGAAGAACCCAGTCCAGATCCGAAGTTGTCATTCTGATTCTGGTCTCATGGAGCCACTCCTCCCAGTCCTCGGACACCTCTTCGGCCATCTCTTGCATCGATTCCTGCTGCCCCTCGTCAACTCTTGTGATTGAATACACCAATACGAGGTTTCTCTTCTTTGGGATTACAATATTGAACAGATGACCCTGTTTTGTGGGAGGATACCTGACGTGGAGGTGAATGACTGCCTGAGGGTCTTTCACCTCTCTGGCCTCTAGTCTCTCCCCCTCCAACCAAGACCTGATTGAGTCGGTCGCCTCGCTATGGTTCACAGATACTGCAAGAAGCCGTCCTATTTAGAGCAAGTTAAGGTTGATACTCACATCGTTAATCAATTCAACGAGCCTCTTTCCCTGATCAGAAGACTCTAGTTTGGCCCTCTTCGAGGAGACCGAGAAGTCGGACCAACAATCATATCCATACAGGAAGACTACGTTAGAAGCATGAATAAGGAAAATTATTACCGATGCTAGCCAGATATTGAATGGGATTGCATGAATAGAAGGAGGAATAAGCAGAAGGGACACTACAATAGCGAGAGGCGGCCAAAAGAGGACTGGGGAAAACATCCCAGCTAAGAAGTGATATGTGGTCCTAGCATCTACCCCCTCGTCTGTTCTATTCCCCATGAACCATGCCAAGGAGGCCTGTATTCCAGTTGATGGTATTGTGACTGGAGCGGCTATTAACATAAGAAAGACCCCCATTACGGCCCTAATCCACAATCTGCTTGTCTTCAGATTCAGCCCCCTCAAAGAACGCCCATCCAGATCGTGGACGTGTAGTATCTTGGCAGCCTCGATTGAAGGGGCCAGCAATCTCTCCCGGGCCTCGTCCTCAGAAAGAGAGTCTCGGACATCCCTAGCTGCTAATACTTCATCCTTGAATGACTGGAGCGGCTTGTTGGTTACGTTTGCTCTGACGTGCCCTATCAGATGCCAAGCTCGGTATGTTTCCCAGTCCGGGGCATCTGGAGTTATCTCTGAGAGAGACGAGAATAGCCTGTCACGCAGAGAGTTGACTTGTTCTTGGGGGGGTTCCTCCCATGCTCCTGATGACAATCTCTCTGGGGCACCCGGAACCTCTGGAGCCTTGACTG
The DNA here is from genome assembly GCA_965660655.1 of Candidatus Thalassarchaeaceae archaeon. Taxonomy (GTDB): domain Archaea; phylum Thermoplasmatota; class Poseidoniia; order Poseidoniales; family Thalassarchaeaceae; genus UBA36. The sequence continues at coordinate 20,877 of CBFIAW010000006.1, forward strand.
GAATAGGCTCTTGGAACTCCACGAAAACGTCTGTCCTGAACCAATAGTGACATCTGAAGTGTAGGCCTACGGGCTGTAGCGCTGGAGGTGGGAGTCCCTTGTATTGTGCAATCGAGGCTGCATTTAGAGCGAATCTCATTGGCCCTGTCTTGAATCTGTGCAATCTTGAGTCCTGATGGGATTTCCCCTCCGGCATTACTAGCGCATTGTGTCCCGATGCGATGCAGTTCGTCATGGTCAACAGGGTCCTGTCGTTGATTTTTCTCGCATACTCTTCATCCGTAACTCCGTTATCGATCTCTGCCTTCCTGATTACTGGTTGGGATCCCATTCTCCTAGATACCCACCCAATTAGCGGCATGGTCATCAAGTCATGTCTGCCCATGGAAATGACTCTTCTATCCTGGGAATGGACCATTGTTGAGGGGTCAACCAGACCGTTTAGATGAATGGCGGAGAGGACTCTGCCGCCCTCGAATTCAGGGAGCTTGTCGTACTGGCTTCTCCTGAAAATGTACCGTAGGCCAACACCCATCATTAGGAGGATTATCTGCCAGAAGAAAGGGCTCCCGGGGTGTCTACCGGTGTGATCCCAAGGTAATCGGTCAAGTTTTTTTCTTCTGAGTTTCATTGCTCCACTGGACAGCTCTGGTTCGATATTGGGCGCACCCTGCATATCCGGCACGGAGTTGCGAGGAGGTTTGGGGTCTTGATTATTGAGAGTGTTTAATCCAATAATTCTCTAATTGACGAGGCCATAATTGCTGCTTCCTCGTGATCTATTGGTGTGGATTTGAATGGGAAAGAAAGGCCCCTGCCATCCTCCATCTTGGGAATGATGTGGAAGTGTACGTGGAAAACGCTCTGGAATGCGTTTGGGCCGTTGTTCTGTATCACGTTGAACTCTTCAGCCCCGGTGGCCCTCATTATTGCCCTTGAGATTCTAGGGAGGACCCCGCCCAGCGCCTCTGCCGATTCGTCGCTCAACTTATCCAGCGTCCTAGTCGCTTCCTTGGGAACAACTAGTGTGTGCCCCGGGCTGAATGGATTGATGTCTAGGAATGCGAAAACCAAGTCGTCCTCGTAGATTTTGTGACAGGGAATCTCTCCTTCGATTATCATCGTGAAGATGCTGGGGTCTTCTTCCATCATATCACCCAGAGGTTAGGATTGACTCAGCAACTGAGGCCAAACCGTGCAATCGGAGGGCCTCCACCATCTCGGTGTTCATGACTGCCGAGGTGTCGACGAGTCTGAACCCGGAGTCTTTCATGCCTCTGATTTCAACCAACGCTGCCTCCTTAGAGGAAGCCCCGTCCGAGATTGCGGAAGATAATTTGGAGGCGAAATTCCCAACGGTGACGCCCTCTCCTTCTCTGATTGAAGAGATTCTGTTCGATGCTTCATGGACGGCTTGGTCGATTTGGGTAGCCCCCCCGAATTGGATACTTGGGGCCCATCCAGCGGCGTGGGCGCCCGCGGCCTTTCCAGAAACTAAGTCATCCAGTAGCAGGTTTCCAGGGAGTGGGGAGTTGCCGTGCATTCCGGTATGGGCACTCCTCCCAGCAGCATATAGCCCAGTGTGCCATAGCCCTGCTGATGAGGACTCTGTGTTTTGCTCCTCGAAAATTACTCTTCCCTCATGATCACAGGGCGCTCCTCCTGTGGTATACGCTACACCAGGAGATAATGGGATTACGTCCCTTGTGATGTCGAGGCCTAGTCTGTCCCTGATCCGTTGTGATGTCTGGGAGAACCAAATTATTGCATCCGAATCGATGCCTCTCAAATCGAGCACACAGGGCTCTCCCCCGAGGGCTTCCTCTGGACCGATGTCATCCCCGTTTTCCCTCCTGATCCTGCCACCCGAGCCGAGGACATCCATGGGAATGTGGATTCCACAGTCCCTGATAGTTAGTGGGTGTCTGGGAGTGCTTTCCATCCCTCTCATTTCTATTCCAGCGGATATTGCAAGAGCCAAGCCGGTACCCGAACCCTCGCTTGGGCTTGACCACAGGCCTTGATGGCCCTCGGTCGCCAGAATTACAGCCTTTGTCTGGAATGGTTCGATTCGCCCCGTAGATATATTCAGAGTGACTATCCCTCTAACCTGATTGTTGTCTGATACTATGGAGAGGGGTAAGTAGTCGGCGTTCCTCTGTATCCCTCGCTTGATTGTCTGCTCTTCTAGAACCCTGGTAACTTCCCTTACAGTTGAGTCCCCACAACCTGTTAGTCGGGGTACTTGATGCCCGGGAGCAGGGGCGGCATGTGGCAGACCCCCCTGCCTGCGCCTAAGAGCCAGCCCCCATCTCTCCAACTCAGCAAGTGTTGGAACACCCTCATTACAAGTCCTAGAAACCGTAGACTCGTTGCACAACTCGCCACCTGCTGCGAGAGTATCCTCCGTGTGAGCCGCCGAGTTCAATTCGTCAATCGAGGCTGCGAGTCCAGCTACTGGTGGAGAGCCCGAGGCAGAGCCGACGCCTAGTTCATCTATCATCAGGGGGACAACCCCCCCGTCTGCACAGGCTATCGCTGCGCGAAGTGCCGAGGGACCCGAACCGATGATGACTACTTCTCTGGACTCCATCTTTCTATATGTGCCAGAGGTCCCAATCACAAGAACGTGACGCTTTAAAGAGGTCCTTCCGGAATATCACTCCGCTACCGAAATAGCGATCCTTCTGACTGCTGCCGCAGCATCCAGCATCTTCTCAGTTGCTCCTTCTGGGTTGAATCCCGAGGAGAGGGTGGTCTGAACTACGAAAGATGAGAGAGTCCCCCCATTTTGTTCTCTTAAGTTGACTTGTACTGGTTTGGAACCTGTTGACCCCTGTGGCCATGCCAATCCAATCCACAGGACCAGGCAGTTGTCGATTAGCCTACCTAGAACATCGACAATATCATTCCCCTCCTCTCCTATCTTCGCGGGTTTCTTGGGTTGTCTGGAAACTGGTGGGTTTAGTCTGAGAGTCTGATGATGGGGTTCCCCGTCGGCAGCAATAATGTCGACCTCAACCTGTGATGGCTTTCCAGAATGATTGTGAACCATTACGAACAAATCACCCTGCCCTTGGGAGCATCTTGGAGGGAGGTCGAGATCTAGCCTCCATGAGTTCTCAATTAGCGATGAATGCCCCCTGAGTGCTGCATCTTGGAGTCGGTCTATCAGCCTGAAAAGACCTGGTTGCCATGCCCTTGTGTGCGCCATTAGCCTTCGAAGGGTTCTGTAGCAGAACTTCGACTCTTCATTATTCAGATCGTCGATTGCAGCTACTCGAAACACCCTCTTGGACTCGGAAATCAGTCTTTCATTATCCAAAAGTCCTAGATGATTGAGGTGAAGAACACGCAGTAGGTGTTCAACTGCAGATTCTGGGGTCTGGTTGGAGCGGACCTTGTTCTCCAAACCCATTACCCAATCGTCCCATGCTCCAGCGGTCTCTGGATCCAAATGGGCTACGACCAAATCGGATAGCACCCGATCCAAGGTGCTCTCATGGAGGGTGGGAGCATGCATGGAAAGTAGGGGGAAGTCCGTGTCGATCATTGGAATTCTGCGCTCCAACTGAAGCGTATTGATCAACGAGATAGCGCCTAGGAAAAGGGCCAGTCCGTAAAGTATCGATGCCAAAACGGTACCAGTCTCAAAGTTGTCAACCGAATTGAGAGCCCCCGCCGCAAGAGCGGCGCATAGAGTCCTTGTCCTCTCCCTCAGGGTCCTCTCATGGAGGGTATTGAGGATTCGTTCTACACCAGGGTACGCCTCCATTGAGCGATTGTTGCCAATTTTCAACTGAAGCCTGTCCCTAGCAGACATCTTAGCGAAGGACGAGGCCAACAGAGCAGGGAAGAATAGAATGGCTTGAATCGCGAATAGTGAGACGCCCACCAAGAGGTATCCTTCACCCCACCCCGAGGCAAATAGAGCGGTGGCGAGTATTGCTGCTGCTGAGATTGTCGTCCTAGTTCGTCTACTCCATCTAATGGAGGTAATTCTAGTCCACAGAACTCGTTGTGAATCCCTGATTCTGACTCTTCGAGTGAGGGCGGTTTCGGTTGTCTGCCCAAAGGAAGCGTCTTCGCCATACGGATTGGGGAGGTCTGAGGTGTTACTCGCCACGTCCTCTCGGTGTGCTTTCTGCGCTTGATGGCATCGGATAACAGGAGGTTTCTGGTGTGTTTTTTCGGGGCACATTTCTTCAAGCGGGCGTGCTCGCGAGAGCGGGCGTGTAGCATAGCCTGGATAATGCACCGGCCTCCTAAGCCGGGGACCGCGGGTTCGAATCCTGCCGCGCCCGCCATCATGACATTGACAAGCCGTGGTGCTTGCCTGCGATTGCAGTTCGGTGCAGGAACCTCTCAAAGTGTATTCGGGGGTAGGTGGATCTTTGCAGCCCTACATCACACTCCGATAACGCATCGAGCATCTCCTCCCTGAGAGTTTGCGGGACACTCATTCTCCTACCTACTATCACACCGTGAATCTGTGAGATGAGGTCTGTGGAATCAAGACCATGGTTGTTCATGAGATCGTCGACCTCTGCCATTGCCCCCGAGAGGACTTTCTTGTTCCGGCCTCCGCGGTTTTCCCACCTCCATTCAACAACCTTGCCCCTGATGGCCAACTCCACCAGCCTCCTACCTGCTTGGAGGGTTGATGCCTGAACCATCTTATGGACCGATGACCTGTCCGAGGCAAGTCCTCTGATGTCAAGTAGCTCGAGAGTGAAAATGGCCTTCTTCAGGTTTCCATCTGAGATGTATGCGATGTCTTCCAGGACACCATCGGCGGGTTCGCAGTTATTCCTCTTGGCAATATCAGATAGGGTTGAAGTGATGGTTTCCCTTTCTGTGGAGGGGATTCTGATCATCTGGCTACGAGATCGGAGGGCATCGATGATTCTTGAGGGGGCCCGGGCAATCAGGACGAACCTAGAGGCTGCGCCCACGGTTTCCATCATCCTTCTGAGGTATGCCTGGCGAATGTGCCCCAAGTAGTCGGCGTCCTCTATAACTATCAAACGACTAATCGGGATGTCGCCGACCTTGACTTCCACTTCTGAGCCTGCTGGAGCTACCTCTTCGGAGTGGGAGGTGGAAATGCCTCTGTCGAAGGCATCTAGGCTGGTCCTCCCTGCAAGTGTGTCCTTTTCGGAGCCGCTTGGCCTGAGGAACTCCTCGAAAGTAGCCATGGCACCCCTCTGCCTGACTAGGTCACGAGCCTGGAGGATGTGCGTGGTGGACTTCCATCCCGGACCGAGGATTTGTCTAGCGAACAGCCTCCAGCATGCTGACTTGCCGACACCGGCTGGACCGGTGATTAGCAGGTGTGGTGGGTCAGCAGAAGTGCTGGTGGAAAGGAGGGCCCGATGAACCGCCCCCGGCACCGCCAGTTCTTCGAACCTAGTGGGTGCCTCTGTCTCGAGCCAACTCGCCATAGATGGATGGGGGGGAGGAGGGACTTGAACTCCGCGATTGTCACTCGGCCTTCAGGACCTTTGCCATGCCGTCCTTTCGGGGCTTTACGAATATCCGAAAGCCGCACTTGTGGCAGGACTTGCCCGTTGAGCCGGCCTCCGCCCAAGCCATGTGACCGCAATTTACGCACTTATAGCGAATTTCGAGTGGATCCATTGGGGAATTGCAATGGCTGCATTGCTCATCCGAAGTAGGGTTGTATGACCTCTTATCGGTTCTGTTGCAGTTCCTGCACTTGTGTAGGATGTTCTGATCGCCCTTCATTGCTACCGAGCCGGCGACCTGCCGGGCCTTCTTCAACCTGTCCTATGCGAATTCGGAAGATTTGCATATCCTAACGAAGTTCTCAAAGATGTTTGATCCAAACTCGGTGTCGTTGACCTCTGGATGGAACTGAAGCCCAAACCTGTTCAAATCTGCGTTCTGCATTGCTTGAACCTCGCAGGACTCGCTTTGGGCAACCACGATGAAGCCCGGTGGTGTCACAGTAACCTCGTCGTTGTGACTCTCCCAGACAGTCTGCTCGGGAGGAGTTCCTTGGAAGAGGGGACCCCCGTCGTCCACTAGGGAAATGGTTGCAGCGCCGAATTCGGGCTTGGGTGCCTCTCCCGCATCTCCTCCGTAGTGCCGGGCCATGAACTGGTGCCCGGCGCAGATTCCGAGAATCGGCACCCCCAAGGAGAGGTATTCAGCACAATTTCCCAACTCCCCTGTAAGGCCGACCCGGGCCGCGCCCCCAGACAGGATTAGTCCATCGAGATCACGGAGCTCATCGATTGGAGTATTGTTTGGAAGAATCTGCGTATCCACACCCAGGTAACGTAGCATCCTCCACTCTCTATGTGTCCACTGACCCCCATTGTCAATAACGTCGATGATGACTCTCGCGTCTCCCATGCAGAGCCTGTGTGCGGCTGGGCCATCAATAATGCCCCCTCAAACCTTGAAAAAGGGAGGCAAACTCGACAGAGGGCCGGCCCCGATAGTGTAGTGGCCTATCATGCAGCCCTGTCGAGGCTGCGACCCGGGTTCAAATCCCGGTCGGGGCGCCACTCAGTCCCCCGATTAGAGGAGCTTTTCCTCTCCTATTCTGCTACTAGGAATGGTGCGGAATCATTCAGGAGAAATCCAAGCTTCGAAGGAGCATAGCCTGAGGGTGCTGCTGTAGTCCCTCTTGATCCTGAGCGAAGGTTCGGGAAGCCCCTGGAGGAGGTTTGGCAGAGCACGCTTAATCTCTTCATTGGCGTCTCCGATCTCGCTCTCGGAAGCTATCGCCCTCCCCCTGATCATTGAAGGGTTTGAGCGATTGAGGAGGGGAACCAAGGAGGGGAGAAGTTCGATTGTTCGATGTGGGAGGTTGACTATGACCAAATCCCAACACCCAACCAGTGAGTGGTCTTCGCAGAGTTGAGAGGCATCGGCAATTCCGATGACTCTGTCTTCAAAGATTCTAGAAATTGGGAAAGGCTCTGATGGATAGTCCCTACGATCCCACCGCCTAAGGTTGTCCAGGAGGAGCCTCACTGCTTCTGGATTGAGATCCGATGCCAGAGCGTGTCCGACCAAATCCGGCTCAGCGAGGAGGGTGGCAAGAGCCGGTCCTACCCCACAAAATGGATCGCAGACGCTGATTGGTCGGCCGAGTAGTTCTCGTAACTCCTTGGCGAGTGATAGGGTCTCTTGCCTCTCTGACTGGAGTTTGGAGGAGAAGTAAGCCTTGTTTGGATCGCAGGCAATGGCCCTGCCGGACTCCCTAACAAGTACCCGCGTGCTGCCTACAGATTCTGGGATGTTGTCCGTGACAATCTCACCTCCCACCCTAGCACCTATGGGTGTGAGTTCACGAATCCTTAGTTCTCCTTGGACACCTTCGTCGTTGAGCACGAGCCTGATGTGAGGATGGGCACGGAGTTTCGCCTCGGCTATCTGTGGAGTGTATTCCTCTAGATTGTCCTCGATTCTGACAATCATCATGTCCGAAATGAACTCGTGGGAAGAAGGCCAATCCTCCCCGAATGCTGATATCTCTTCCTCGCCTACCAGCAAAGCGAGGTGATTCCACCAATTGGGGTCCACCCTGCGGTCCAACGATCCCTCGAGGAGGACTGTCTCGTGGATATCGAATGGGGCGGGCATTTTAATCGGAGCGCCCGGGTCTAGGGGAACCAGCCTGTGCTGGCCATCTTCGTGAGAGATCACCCTCATCCCTGGTGCTAGCCAACCCCTGTCCCTAAGCAGAGCCAAATGCTCCTCGACAGCGCGGTTCGGGACCCTCAGATGGCGCATCACGTTGAAGTGCCGGTGGGCATCATCGCTTCACAATGACGGAGGCAGTGAGGCAGTGATACGGAGCGTTCTGATTTCCCCGATTGGGCGTTACTTCCGAACAAAGAGGCTGTTCAGAGCTGCGAAGGAGATGGCTCGGGCGAAGGGAAAGAGTCTGATGGTGATCGGAGACCCGTGCAGTGGAAACTACTTCCAATTCATGTCTAGCATGTTCCCAAACTGCGAGCATGGCGAGGTGACGGTTGATCTGAACGGTTGTGAGGACTGCGACAGGATGGACATCAACGACATGATGGCTTGGGAACGCTACGAGGATGGTTCTTTCGTGGTGATGGAAACCGGAGTGCTTGGGTTCTCCAAAGATGTGGAGGCGGTTCTCGGACAAATCAGGAGAGTCTCGGGAGGAGACTTCCTCTCTGCTGGAGGTAATAGGGGGCTTCTGTGGGTGAAGTACCTGTACAAGACTTACAGCAAGGACCTGGTTTACTCCATGGACCCATTCGATTCAAGGAAGGACGAGTACTACTCTGGGATCAAGTTGGGCCAGAAAGGATCGTTTAGCCTGAAGTTCTACGCGCAATCAGATTGATGTGCGTTAGAGTACGAGAGGCGGTTGATGGCATCCAAGGACGTGTCTCCCGGTCTATGGCTGATTGGGATTGGCCCAGGTGACCTAAGTCACATTACGGAGAGAGCCAAGAGCATTGCAAGAGGTTGCAGCAAGAGGTACCTGGAGGGTTACACTGCAGTTCTCCCATCTGATCAGGAGGAACGGCTGGAGGGGTTGTTGGGGACTTGGGAGAGGCTGATGAGGCCATCTGTCGAGAGCCCGGAGAGTCTGTTGGACGAGGCTCGTGAAGAGGCCGTGGCACTTCTGGTTGTAGGGGACCCAATGCAGGCAACCACTCACATCGATCTGGAGGCGAGGTGCATGGAGGAGGGGGTTGGTTTCGAAGTGATCCCAGGGATGTCCGCCACGGCACTAGCAGTCTCCCTGTCAGGGTTGCAGTCGTACAAGTTCGGGAGACAGGTCACACTGCCTTACCCCTATGGAGAGTATCTGGCTACCTCCCCCCTCGAGATGATTGAGTCGAATCGCAGTAATGGTTTGCATACTCTCGTTCTCCTAGACCTAGATCCAACGGGCATGGGTTTCGATCTGCCTACACCAATGAGGCCGGATCAAGCCGTGTCCATCCTAGGTAGGATGGCGGAAAGGGCGCACGAAGAGAGAGATGCGCCCAAGGGAGACCCTGCTGCCGTGAGAGATTGGGATGGGATACTGTTGAGCGATATTGGCACGAGCAACCAGAGAGTGTCGTCCGGGAGCCTAGATGATGTCTCTAATTTCGAGGGTGGTTATGTGCACACTCTGATTATCCCATCAAATATGAGCGATAACGAAAAGGATGCCTTCCGTCGAAGGAACATGTCATAGGGTGGCCCGACGAACTCAAGTCTGAGTCTCGTTTCGGGAGTGTCGATAGCATGGCCAAGCCACCTGCAGAAGTCCGCTTCCCCGGAGACAAGAACCGCAGGCAGAGATTGAGAGTCAGGGGGATCAAACAGGCATCGAAAGAGATCCAGAGAAGGCTGGAGAAGAGTTTGGAGGCCCTTGTCGATAACCCGGAGGGCTTTCTTCCTGAGATAGTGGGGGAGTTAGGTAAGACCTCACTCTTCGGTTCGAAGGACCCGATGGCCCGGACTCTGAAAGAGTTAGAAATCGTCTCCTCGAAGAGGAACGACATCAGGTGGCTCAAGAAGAGGATGGGGAAGAGGGGCGGGGGGGACGTCGCACGTTCGCTGGCTGGAAGCCTATTGGCGGCGTCTGAAGAGGACCTGAGTACCGTATCCGTGTTCAAGAGCGACGTCTATGGAAACGCTAGCTACCTGAAGAGGGGGACTGGTCGGCCGGGACACCTGGTCGGCATTCAGAACTTCAATCACCCCAGACTAAGGCTACTAGTGTGGGATGACCATGCCAAGGCCGGACAGTACTTCTTCTCATGGGATGGGGGGTTCGTCTTCACCGGCTTCGACCCAACCCCTCCTCCCGAATGGGTGAGTTGGACCCTCGACAACACATCCGTGGATCTGGAGGGAGGGGTTTGCAAGTGGTCTACTGGCCTGAGTGAGGACATCGTCAACTCCGGTTCTAACACTACTGAGGGATGGCTCAAACTGGACTTCTCGGACGGAACCACGGTCGGGCTCTCCCAAGCGGCTCTGGCGAAGACCGATGAGCCCTTGGCTCGCAGCATAGCAGTCTCGATGATGCCACCGAACAAATTGGGGGAGGTCTGCGAGGCTTCCTGGATGTGGAAACCAGAGGGATGGCCGGAGGACAGGCCATTACCAGAAGAGGGCATGGAGAGATTAGGAGAGGTCCTGAGCACGTGGCTCAAGATGTCCCTCGAGGACGGTGTGGTTTCACGTACATGTAGGGCCAGCATACTGAACTCGATCTCAGACGGATTTGTAGTCGGAAACAACTGGTTCTCAGAGGAAGACAGAGCCGGTTTCCTAAACCACATGGGAGGTACCGAGGACGAGCGGAGTGCGCTTTCTTGCATCCTCGACTCCATCGAAGGAGGAGTGCACGTGAGGTCGGACGGGGTGGTCCTGAACCTCGAGGACAAGGTGGTCAGGCTCGAGGACTCTTCTTGCCACCCGGTGCTCGTTTCCCTATGGGAGGAACACGGCATGGCTATTCTGGAGACGATGTACAAGCTGAGTGGAGACGAGGCTGGGAGTATCCACTCTCGCCAGGCAAAAAGGAAACAGGGATTCGGGGCTTTCCTGCGTGAGTTGAACGACTCACTTAGCACGGCAATGAGGCTGGACAGGCTCCCATGGGCGAGCGCTGATCTGCCAGACCCCCTGTCATTTGCTGACAGGCTAGTCAGGAAGGCAACGGATGATGGGGTTGCGTCCACCGTTTCTATGACGAGGAAAGGAAGAGGCCTAGAATCGGCTATGGGCTGGGCATGGCTCGTTGTGCATGACAGAACCGAGTCAGACGCGTGGAGGTTCGATGAAGAGAGCCGTGACAAGGGTGGTGACTGGGTCCCTGCACTAAGGGCCCTATGGGATGCTGCCCAGGCGCTACTGCTCGAAGACGATTTATCGGCTGATACTGACTACCGCTCGTCCATGGATTGGCTGAGGGAAGTCAGCGGGGCGGGGCCTCTGCCCTAAGAAGTAGAATTAGAGAGGTCGTCCCATGGAGGTCCCGAGCGCATCTTCTCCCGCCGTTCACAATGTGATGATGGCGAACAAGTCCACCAATACGAAGCCTGAGATATTCGTCAGAAGAGCTCTTCGAACTGCTGGTTTTCCTGGCTATCGACTCCATTGGAGAATTGATGGAGAGGGGGGGCGTTACGTCTGCAGGCCCGACATAACGTTTCCAGGGAGGAAGTTGGCTGTGTTCGTTCACGGCTGCTTCTGGCACCGGTGCCCGCGTTGCGATCTTGGGCTTCCCAAGTCGAACTCCGACTATTGGGGCCAGAAGTTTGACAAGAACGTCGAACGAGACAGTAGGAAGGAAGAGGCTCTCATGGAGATGGGATGGGAGGTCCATACAATCTGGGAGTGTAATCTCGATGGCGGTGCTTCTGAGTTGGTTGGGGTTCTGAATGATTAGTAAACAGAATTTGAAATGGGTCATTTCCATGGGCTAGAGTTCGATTACCCCAAGGTAGAATGCCGCACCGACGCCGATCGATACAACAATCAGCAGCGCCAGCAGTGGAAGGAGTCGCCTCGTCCTCCTTGGTTTGGGGGGTTCTGGCAAGGGCATCATCGGAGACGGGGGTGCCTCGTTCTCCCCGGGTGCTTCTAGGTCTGGGAGGGGGGGGAGAGCGGGGGGCTCCTCTTCGAGGTCAGGGTAGAGGTCGTCCAGGTCGGCTAGGCCGGGGGCATCGGGAATTGGGCCATTCATCAGGACCCACTTCTGATCTACGTCCGCTCTCGTTAGGGGAGTCACCAGCACGGAGACGGCCCCTGCCGAGTAGGCTGCGTCGTTTGCCTTGTTCAATCGAGACTTGCTAACTACGAAGACTATGCGAGCGACTGAGTCACTCTCGCGTATCTCCAGGGCTGCGACGTGCCCATCCATCGTCGGGAGGTTGAGGCCCATGAAAACCATGTCTGGCTTCATCTTGACGTACTCGTCGACTGCCTTGTCTCCATCGTCGCAAATCCGGGAATCCCAGCCCCTCTGGCTCATTATCGACTTCAGCCTACTTGCAGTGATTCGGTTCTCATGGACGATGAGGGCAGTCGGCTTGGATTCAGACGTCATCTAGTGCTGCCACAGAGGATGAGGCTCAATAAGGAGGTGGTTGTTGGCTCACGAAAGTATCTGGTCTACAAGCCAGTTTGGATCGAACGGCTCCATGTCATCGTAGCCCTGGCCTGTTCCGGCTAGGATGATTGGTCGGCCGGTGGCATGCGATATCGATAGCGCAGCTCCACCCCGTGCATCAGTGTCGAGTTTGCAAAGTGCCGCTCCATCGAATGCCAGTCTTCGCTGGAACTCCATTGCTTGGGTGACTGCGTCGTTCCCAGCAAGTGCGTCTGCAACGAAAATCACGAGATGGGGTTGGGTCACCCTATGCACCTTCTGCAGTTCCTCCATCAAGTTTGACTTGTTCTGCATTCTACCTGATGTATCGATGATGACTACATCGTCGCCCTTGGATCTGGCGCTTTCGATGGCGTCCCTAGCAACCGCTGCGGAATCGCCTCCACGCTGGCTCTTGATGCATCTGATCCCCAATCGGTCGGCATGGATTGCTAGCTGATCTATCGCTCCTGCCCGGAAAGTGTCTGCTGCGGCTAGAACCACACCGAATCCTTGGTCGTCCAACCTCTTGGCAATCTTTGCGGAAGTGGTTGTCTTGCCTGTCCCGTTGACGCCAACCATCATGATGACTACGGGTTTCCCTTCAGCTACGAAATCCCTGATTGTCCTGTCGAAATCCCAGTATCCGGCTCTGAGGAGGGACAGGAGAGCCCCCCTTAGGGCTCTTTCCACTACTTCGCTAAGTGGTGCCTTCCGGCTGACTCTGGAGCCGATTAGATGTGAACGTAGGCTGATTATCAGTTCCGATGCGGCATCGTGACCCATGTCGGACGATAGTAGCTCGTCCTCCAACTCCTCGAGAATCCGGTCCAATACAGGGCCTCCGCTAATCACCATCCCCCCCATGCTAGAATGGTATTCGGATAGGTCAATTTCGAATTTCAAATCCGACTCCACCAGCCTTCTTCCCGTGGTCGAGTCCATGAGTCCTCTTTTCGGTGGCGTATCGGTATGTTTCTGGGATTCCTTGGTAGCTTGGTCACGAGCGACGCGCTTCCTCTCCTTGGAGTTGGCCGGGCCAGAGAATGGGTCTGATACTTCATCGTCGAGGTCGTCCCACTCGCTTGCGGATTCTGACGGTCCCTCGGGTTGATCCACTACTTGGTTCAATCTTCTGAGGGTTGCCTCTCTATCGGCAATTGCTTGGTCGGCCTCCTCGGAGCCGTCTTCCGCCATAATGCTCGTATCGTCATCGGCCTGCTTGACCTTCTTGCGAAAGCGATCGAAGAGCCCCATAGAAAATCCTCAATCATCCAGGGTGAGTTCTGTGCCTCTCTTTCTCCTTGGGCTGCGCTTTGGCTGGTTTGCCTGGCTCTGCTTGGTCTCCGGGTTTTCGACCTCGGGGGCCTGGATGCCATTGGCTATCTCATTGAACCTGTTTGCAAGAGCAAACACGTGGTTTTCAAGTTCTTCGTGGTCCTTCCTTACTGATATGATTATTCCAGTCAACTCGTCGTTCCTCTTTCTGAGAATCTCAATTGCCTCAGGTCTCGTCTTCTCGGCTTGGACTCTGCTTCCAATATCTACCACTGCTCCTGCTTCTGCAGGGATGTCTGCAACTATTTGGACGCCGGCACCGAGAGGTACCATCGCACCCTTGGCTCCATCCTCAGAGATGGACCCGAGTGCTTCCATCGCATGCTCCTGTTCG
>CBFIAW010000007.1:0-10287 GCA_965660655.1 Candidatus Thalassarchaeaceae archaeon
GATGAAAGCCGTCACCGGACGAGTACTTGCGAGTCCTGCAGTAAGGAAGCGTGCTAGGGAAAATGATGTTGATCTATCCAACGTTAGAGGCTCGGGACCCGCTGGAAGAGTCCGGCACGCTGATTTGGATGCCTTCATTGCTGCAGGTGGTGCAATTTCTGGAGCTCCACCGATGGCCTACTCAGTGAAAAGAACCGAAGTGACGCCGGTAAAGGTTGTCGGACTGAGGAGGAAGATTTCAGAGCAAATGAGCCTCTCCAAGAGTAGGATACCTCACTTCTCATATTTCGAAGAGGTTGATATTACCGAATTAGAGTCGTTGAGGCGGGTTCTGAACTCAACAAAGGACGAAACGCAGCCGAAGTTGACTTATCTCCCATTCATCATGCTGACTCTTGCAAAGATCATGCCAGATCATCCCGAATGTAATGCCCACTTCGATGACGAAGGGGGAGTGGTGAACAGGCAGGGAGCAGTGAACCTAGGAATTGCTACTCAGACCGAACGGGGCCTATATGTCCCAGTTGTGAAGCACGTCGAGTCCATGGACATATGGAGCACTGCATTAGAAATGCAGAGAGTATCTGGATCTGCAAGAGATGGAAGCGCAAGCCTGGACGAGCTAACTGGTTCCACTTTCACGATTACAAGTCTGGGACGCGAGGGCGGCTTGGGAGCAACACCAATCATCAACCACCCAGAGGTTGCCATCCTAGGTGTACACAAGGCGAGAGAGATGCCCGTTGTCAGGAACGGGGAGATAGTAGTTCGGAGAATCATGAACCTATCAAGTGCCTTTGACCACAGAGTGGTCGACGGTGCGGACGGGGCATCTCTAATACAAGACCTCAGGAGAATGCTGGAAACACCGGCACTCATTTTCATGTGAGGATTTAAAATGGCCGAATCACGTAAGTGCCAAGTCTTGGTAGTTGGAGCTGGCCCGGGGGGCTACGTAGCGGGAATCAGGTCAGCGCAACTAGGCCTAGATACAATTGTAGTTGAGGGTGACAAGGCGGGTGGGACTTGCCTGATTAGGGGGTGCATACCTAGCAAGGCGATTATTCACGCTGCAGAGAGGTTCGAGTCTCTACGCCAGCATTCTGCAGAGGGGGGCCACATGGGCCTAACCGTGAGTGGCGAGGCGGGGGTCGACATGGGTGAACTGGTGTCTTGGAAGGATTCCATTGTGGATAGACTGAACAAGGGTGTCGAGGGACTTCTGAAAGCCGCTGGGGCAAATTTGATCAAAGGATGGGCCAGTTTCGATGGTCCCAAGAGTTGCATTGTCGACAACGATGGTGACAAGGTAAAGATAGAAGCAGAGAATGTCATAATCGCCACTGGTTCTAGCCACATAGATTTGCCATTCATGCCATGTGACGAAGAGTTCGTGCTCTCCTCTACTGGGGCATTGGACCTGGATACGCTCCCAAAGAGCGTGGCAATCGTTGGAGGGGGCTATATTGGCCTCGAGTTGGGTTGCGCACTTGCAAAACTTGGTTCTGAAGTAACTGTCGTTGAGGGCATGAGCAGCGTATTGGCAATAATGGACAAAGAAATCAGGAGGCCGCTGGAAATGTGGCTAAAGAAGCACGAGGTGGCGATTCATACTGACTCCCTGGCAAGGGGTGCAGAAGTCAAGGGTAAGGGCGCATCAAGAAAGGTTGAGTTGACCTTTGAGAAAGAAGGCTCGGAGCACAAGGTGAAGGTGGACAAAGTCCTAGTCACAGTGGGAAGGAAGCCAAATACCAAGGGATGGGGGCTAGAAAACACCGGAGTAAGGATGGATGGCTCGGGACGTTTCATCAGAACGGACAGGCAATGCAGAACATCGGTTCCCGGGGTGTTTGCCATTGGTGATGTCTCAGGTGAGCCTATGCTGGCCCACAAGGCTAGTGCAGAAGGGGAGATGGTAGCAGAGATTATCGCAGGGCACAAGCGTGAATTTGACAAAGTTGCTATCCCCGCGATTGTCTTCACTGAACCTGAGATCGTTTCAGTCGGCCTGACCCCAGATGAAGCGAAGGAGAGGGGCGAGGAGGTCATAGTTGGTAAGTTCCCACTTGCGGCGAATAGCAGAGCATTGAGCCTAGAGGCAGAAAAAACCGGGGGTTTCATTCGAGTCACAGCAAGGGAGTCTGATCACGTCATTCTTGGAGTTCAAGCTGTAGGCAGCCATGTAGCCGAGCTTCACTCAGAATTCGTATTGGCGCTCGAAATGGGGGCACTTCTGGAGGACGTGGCTGGGACGGTTCATGCCCATCCCACGATGTCCGAGGCATTCCATGAGAGCGTACTCAAGACCCTTGGCCATGCCATTCACATCAGTTGAGTGATCAAATGGACGGAATAAACGTTCTAAGAAGCGGAGTAGTTGATTATCACATAATGGCCCAGACTATGAAGGATCTACAAAAGAAGAGGATAGCGGGCGACATTGGTGACACTCTGATATTCGTCCAACACCCAGAAGTGGTGACAATTGGGCCCAAGGCGGTCCGTGACAACGTCATCGTGGAAGGGTATCCGACTTCGCCCACGGACAGAGGAGGAGGCATTACTTGGCATGGTCCCGGGCAGCTTGTCGCATATCCAATTGTAAAATGGGATATTGAAGATCAGAGCATCAGAGGGGTGATCGGAAGGCTAGAAGACTGGGCGATAGCAGCCCTATTGGAATGCGGGATTTCAGCTTACAAGGACGAAGCGATGCAGGGCGCCTGGGTTGATGGTCACAAGATTTGCTCGATCGGTCTTTCTTTCCTACACTGGGTTAGTCGTCATGGGATGTCCATCAACATAGACACTCCTGAAAACAGGGTTGAGGGATTGGAGTGCTGCGGTATTGAAGCGGGCATGCATACTAGCCTTTCACGACTGGGTTATGTGAACGACATTGAAGGCCTGCCCTTAGACGTCGATAGGATAGAGAAGAGCCTGATCATGACTTGTGAGGAGAGTCTGGGAAGAGTTCCAATAGGCCCTGTTGATTGGAGGCCGGAGATGTTAGTGTGAACAGGCCACCGAAGAGTGAATTAGCTGAACACTGGATGTTGTCCAAGGACACTAGTTTTCTGAATCACGGTTCCTTCGGAGCAACGCCCATTACCATTCTCGAAGAGCAAACAAGACTCAGGGGGATGATCGAGAGCGATCCGGTCAGATTCTTTGAAAGAGACTACGTCACACTGATGAATTCCTCGATCGGAAGACTTGCAGAATTCATGAATGCCGAACCAGAAGGGCTGGTCTTCGTGAAAAATACCACAGAAGGAGTAAACACGGTACTCAGGAGCATTGACCTCAAGCCGGGGGATGAGATTATTGTAACCAATCACAGCTATCAGGCATGCTGGAATGCTGTCGACTTCGTGACAGAGAGAGCAGGTGCTGAGACTGTAGTGGTGGAAATCCCATTCAGAGTGGAGAATAATGAGGAAGTAGTTGATCTGGTTATGGGTGCTGTAACAGAACGAACCGTTCTAGCACTTATCGACACTGTGACCAGCGCCACCGGACTGAGGATGCCGTTCGAGAAGCTTGTCGAAAGCTTGCAGAAAAGGGACGTTGATGTCTTACTTGATGCAGCACATGGCCCGGGAATCGTCCCTTTGGATCTGAGAGGCATAGATGCAGCCTACTGTACGGGAAATTGCCACAAATGGCTCTGCACACCGAAAGGCTCTGCGTTCCTTCACATCAGAACCGATCGAAAGAAGGTGGTGAGGCCTCTTAGCATCAGCCATGGTGCAAGCTTCGAGGGGTCTGCCCAAGAGAAGTTCGAGTTCGAATTTGGTTGGCCTGGGACCCAAGATCCTACGCCCTGGCTATGTATCCCGCTAGCAATTGATTTCCTAGAAGGACTTGTGGAAGGAGGATGGCCGGCAATAATGGAAAGAAACAGGTCACTAGCCCTTGAGGGGAGGAGAATCCTCTGTGATGCGCTTGGGACAACCGAACCCGTTCCTGATTCATTGGTTTCCTCGATAGCATCAGTAGAGATGCCAGGGGAGGGGGAGATAGGGCCCATGAGAATGGAAGGGGATCCGTTTCACAATTATCTTCTAGATGAGTTTGGAATCCAAGTACCGGTTTTCCCATGGAGGCATCATAGCAGAAGATACATCAGGATTTCAGCACAACTTTACAACACTGTCGAAGAGTATGAGTTCCTTGCGGAGTGCCTGAAGCAGACCCTCTGAGAGTGGGAAACCATTGAAGGGAGTGGTGGGTGCAGCGATGTCATGCCTGAGGCGGTCGTTGCACTAACGGGAGCATCCGGAGCGCAGTACTGCGTCAGGCTGGTTGAAGCTCTGGCCGAACATGGATGGACAGTGGACCTGATCGTCACCAGTACTGGAGCAATAAATCTCGATCTGGAATGCGGAATAACCCCTAGGGAGTTGGCTGCCAGAGAAGGTGTGACTCTCGAAGACAATGCAAACCTTGCTGCTAGAGCAGCTTCCGGTTCTGCTAGGTTCGATGCGTATGTGATTTGCCCTGCAAGTGGAACAACCATGGGCAAGATAGCAGCTGGAATAAGCGACAATCTTGCAACGAGGAGCGCTTTGGTGGCCATGAAAGAGAGACGAAAGCTAATCGTCGTTCCAAGGGAGTCCCCGTACTCAACCCCTCACCTGAAAGCGATGTACAATCTGTCCGAGTGGGGAGCAGTCATCCTTCCCGCGAGTCCTGGATTCTATCACTCCCCGAAAAATATTGAGGATTTGGTAGACTTCGTGGTAGCTAGAATCCTAGATCAGTTGGACATTGAACACTCCCTGGGAAAAAGATGGACTGGCGAAGAGGTCAGTGCTGAAGATTGATGCTTGGCATGACCTCTTCTGGAATGGGTTCAATAGTGGTGGAAATAGCTCAATTGCATAGCATGACCGAATGGCCACCTAGTTTTCGAAAACCAACTTCTACAATTTTCGTAGCGGGGATGATTGTCCTTGGAGCCGCGGGAGGAGGGATGTTGTTTGGCGATGATCTCGCGAAGTGGATCAAAGGAGACCAGGGCTACGAACTAATTGACTTCGATTCCAATCAAACTAGGGCCTATGCCCAGGGATTGGTGGAACTTGGTGATCCCGAATGGGGCGGACGGCTGTCAGGTACCGTGGAAGAGGAGAATGCCGCGCAGTCAATTAAGACAAATTTCTCGAATAGCGGGTTGCCCTCTACTCTCGAGGAGTTCGATGTCCCCCTCTACTATATGGGCAACACATTCGAACTTATGATTTGCCAACCTGGCAACGTAGGCGGGATATTCGGAGGCCCCACCCCATGTTCCATTGCTGACATAGACAGGGACGAGATACAGTTCGAGCATAGGGTCGAATTTGTCGTTCAGGGATACAGCGGCAGTGTGAACATCCCAGCAAGCAGTGATACCCATGTAATTGACCTGGGGATGGGAAATGAAACACAGGACTGGAGTTCGGCCAGTAATGGTGTTGGATTAGTCTGGCTATTGGATGGAGAAGATGGACAGCCGGGAACCGAGAGCAACACGATACTGATGAAGAGGGCACAAGAAAATGGCCTCATAGGCCTGATTACCGTCAATTCTAGGCAGAATTGTGACGAGTTAGTGGAAGGGGATTGCGTGCCATACTCAAAATCACTGGACATCACACAGTTTGAGGAAAGGCCCTATGACATCGGCTTCGTGATGGTGTCGAAGAGTGTTGGGGAAGCTATCCTGGAACAGGTTGTCGACTCAGGGGGGATGTTGGAATTCCGAGTAGAAGTGGACAATCAGAACAATGGCAACATCCACGTCCCTTGCGGAATTATAGAGGGAGAAACTGAGGAGTTGATCATCATTGGAGCCCATCATGATACTGTGTACAACGGACAAGGTGCTGTCGACAACACGGCAGGGACTGCAACTGTAATGGAAATGGCCAGACAGTTCGGTTTACTGCAATCAGAACTTGGGGATCCCGTGATGACAATTTACTTCTGCACTTGGGGCGGAGAGGAGGAGGGCCTGTGGGGGTCCTCGGAATGGGTTGACAAGCATCGAGGATTACTAGAGGAAAATCTCAGACTTTACATCAACCTGGATATGAATCACGTCGATTCTGAGAGGAACTCTGGTTTGACTCTACAAGGGAACAGTGCAACGGATGTGAAACACATTGAGCGCTTGGTCGGAGAGTTTTCCTCATCATACCCGGATTTGTTCGAAAAGTACAGCATTAGCGTAAGAGAGATTGATTCTGAACAAATGCCATACAACTCCGACCATGCCCCATTCGTTTTTGGGGTCCACCAAGACAACGAGGAGTTTGGCTTAGCTATGATGTGCTATGGCTCTGGATCCTCAGAATATCACACCTATTTGGATAGCATGGACAGATTCAATGAGGAGAGTCTGATTGTTTCTGGGGTAATCTACGGTTCTCTGGTCCGCCATCTTGCTTGGGGCTAATATTCACGCCTCGGATGCGGCAATTACCTCATCATAGTTAGGCTGAACCCCTGGGTTCTCACCGATCCACTTCCACATTACATCCCCCTGCTCGTCCACAATGAAAACTGCCCTCTCGCTGGCAGTATAACCTGGCATTCCAGCAAAGTCATGCAATGCGACGCCGTATGCCTCAATTGTAGAACGAGTGTAATCTGAGAGAATTGGGAATGAGATCCCATTCTTCTCAGCAAATGCAGCATTGGTGAATCGAGAATCGGCACAAATCCCCAGAAAATTGGCATCGGAGTCCTCCGAGCCGAGAGTAGATTGTTCGAATTTGCACATCTCTTCTGTGCAAACGCCTGTAAAGGCAGCAGGGAAGAATGCTAGTATTACCCTCCTCCCGCGAAATTCGGCTAGGCTAATGCTATTGTTATTCTGATCTATTAGTTTGAACCCAGGTGCTTCTTCCCCGACAGAAACCATGACCTTCCGATGGGTTACTCATTTTCAATCTGACCGGAGTCTTACATCCTCTCAGGGACTCCGATCCCCATGAGTCCGAGACCGAGTTTTAGCTCACGGGCAGTGAGATCACACATTGCTAATCTGCTTCTGATGACCTCCTCCCCCTCTCCCTTCAGAACATTGCAATTCTCATAGAAGGATGCAAAGGAAGAGGCAATCGAATGAAGATTGGTACAGAGTTTGTGCGGGCTGAAGGTAGAAATTGATTCATCCAATGCTGATGGAAAGTCCGCCAAACGACGAGCCAGGAACAGTTCTTCGGGATGAGTGAGGATTAGTTCGACGGATGAAAGAGAGTCCCTCTCCCCTTCCCACTTCCTGAATATGCTACATATCCTAGCATATGCGTACTGAAGATAAGGTGCTGTATTGCCCTCGAAAGAGAGCATCCTCTCCCAATCGAAAACGTAGTCCTTTGTCCTCTCTGTGGATAGATCGGCATACTTCACAGCACCTATTCCGACGGTCCTGGCAACATCATCCCTCTCATCACCAACCAATTCTGGATTCTTCTCATTGATGGCGGACTCGGCCCTCCTTATTGCTTCATCAAGAAGATCGTGTAGCTTGATAACCTCGCCCTCTCTACTCTTCAGAACCTTTCCATCGATGTCCAAAACCGAACCAAAGTTGACGTGAATTGCTTGATGGGATGGGCTCATGAATCCAGCTTGCTCCGCAACCTGGAAAACCATCTCAAAGTGCTGCTTCTGAGGAGTCCCAACGACGTACAGGAACCCATCACAGCCTAGCCTCTCCACCCTATCGATAATACAGGCCAAATCGGATGTGCTGTAGTTGTAGCCGCCATCAGCCTTCCTGATTATCATTGGAAGGGGTGTCCCCTCACGATTCACCCAACCACCTGGGAAAACAACGTCGGCCCCCTCACTAATCTCTAGAATTCCTTCTCTCATGAGTCGGTCCACTACCTCTGGAAGCAAATCCTGATAGCTAGATTCCCCCCTAATATCTTGATCTGTAAGGAGCACCCCGAGCATCGAGTAAACTTCATTGAAGTACCTCATCGATTCATCTACGAGAATCCTCCAGAGGCGGAGGGTCTCGGAATCCCCTCCTTGAAGAAGAACAACGCGGCTTCGCGAGCGGTTTGCAAATTCATCATTAGAGACGAATTTGGTTCTAGCCTGTTTGTAGAATGAGTCGAGGTCGCCAACCCCCAACTCATTTGCGGCCTGATCTTCTCCGAGATCCAGGAGGTGCTCAATCAACATCCCGAACGGAGTACCCCAATCGCCTACGTGGTTTTCACGGATTGCCCTATGCCCCTTGAACTCCAGCATTCTGACGATTGAATCGCCGATTACCGTTGACCTGAGGTGGCCAACGTGCATCTCCTTAGCCACGTTTGGAGCAGAATAGTCGACAGCAAATGTTAGTGGTTTTTCCACCCCGATTCCCAGTCTTGGATCGGAGATTAGTTTCGAAAGGCATTTCGAGAGCCATTCGGGCTCAGCACTGACGTTTACGAATCCGCTAATGGATGATACGGTGGCAATTGAATCCAAATCTGCCTCAACAAGTGCGCAAATCTGCTCTGCAATCTCCTGTGGTGGCTTCCTGAACATGCTCGCTAGAGAATGACAGGGAAGTGCTACGTCCCCATGATCCTCAACAGTTGCCCTTCCGATCAGTGGAATCCAATCCGAATCTGCCACACCGAGGGAATTCATGGCTTTGGAGAAGATTGGAATCATCTCATTAATCAGTTCCCTAATCAAAATCACCTCACGAAATAGGGTACCTCAACAGGGCGGTAATCCCGCCGAATGCCGTGTAGAGGATTGATCCTTCCTCGGTATCCAATGAAATTAACCTGACTTTGGCCGAAGTATGTCCGGCCAATATTGTGAGTTCATCAATTAGTTCCATTGAATTTTCCTTGTCCTCATTGACTTTGCCGGATTTGCATTCGGGGCAAGATGGATTGGCCGAGGACTTTTCATGCGTGGTTTCCCATTCGTTCTTGCACTCCTTGCAAATCCACCTTATCCTCATCTTGGTTATTGCCTCGGAGAGAAGAAGTGTTGCGACGGCACCTTGCTCCAATGCGGAGCGAACCATAATCTCTCCATATGTCGCCTTTGGGTTTGACTTCATCACCTCCTGCAAGAATTCGTCAACGATTGTCCGTTCGACATCTAGCTCAATCTGATCCATTGTCGACCCTGCTCGCTGAATCAATTCCCTTAGACCGCTCTCATTCGAATAGCCAACATCAAAGTATGGTTCTGCGATCAGTTTCTTTATTTCGTGATGGAAATAATCATTCTTTACAACGAAGTCCTTTGTTGCTCCGGGACCTCCGATGATTACTCCCTTCAAGTCCTGAACCATTGGAAGCCAATAGTTAGACGCCCTCTCTGCTGCTTTCTTGAAGAAGTTGTGAGCAGCCTCCTCTATCAGCCTCTCGAACCTTTGTGCAGATTGTCCGCCCCTGCCGTGCTTCGAAGGGACGAGTGAAGTGATGTGCTCCTGGCAATGGAGTCTTTTTCCTGAAGCAAGGCCGTATGCTGCCTCGGACCTATCAATTACGAAAAGAGCATAGGAAGTTCGATCGATGAGCATCTCTTCCAACTGACTCACTTCAAAGGTCGAGTCGCACCTATACCTGAACGAAGAAAATGGCTCAGGTGGGTCATCAATTACGGTTGACATTAGTCTTGTTTTGTTGTTCCCTACAATTACATGGCCGACGAAAATTGCTATACCCCCCTCACCGGGAGTCTTGTATCGATTTAGTGTAGAGAGTGCCGATTCAATAGCATCGGTAACATGCTTCTTCGTGGATTTTGACTTGATATTGGCTGCTTGTCCAGCCTCATTGCTAAGTTGGTGCCTCACATCATGTATCATCCTATCAGGGGGGATTACAACCGATACCAACTCCGTCCCCATGCCCTTCATGCCTGAGAGTTCCTGCAGGGACTTCTTGAGTCGGAGCCTCCGCTGCTGTTGTGCTATCTCATCGGCCATGTCACTCCTCCGTGATTTGCCACCACGGGCGGCATTTCAACCCTTCAGCGCCAGTAGAGCATACGTATTGAAAGGCAGGGTGCCAACCTATGGTCGATGGCGACGGTTGTTATTGCGCTCGGTGGGAGCTTGCTGAGACCAGAAGTCGAGGCAAGGCACAACTGGTTGATGGAAATGGTTCGTGTTATCGGGGCAAGAGTAGAATCTGGGGCAAAGGTAGCCTTAGTGGTTGGAGGGGGAGCTCCAGCAAGAGAGAGCATCGAATTGGCCAGATCATTGATTGGAGATGTCTCACACCTGGATCGAATTGGGATAGCTGCCACGAGACTAAACGC